>JALFQD010000129.1 GCA_022785265.1 Clostridium sp.
ATGGGGCAATTTTAAAGGGAAGAGCTATAGATAGAAGTTTAAGACCACTATTTCCAAAGGGATATAGAAATGATGTTCAAGTAATTTGTACTGTAGTTTCAGTTGAAAAAGACAATTTACCTGAAATATTAGCAATTAATGCTGCATCAACTGCATTATGTTTATCAAGCATACCTTTTACAACTCCAGTAGGAGCTGTTCAAGTAGGATTAGTTGATGGGGAGCTTGTTATTAATCCAAACGCAGAAGAAAGAGAAAAATCAAAGCTTTCATTAACTGTATGTTCTACAAAAGACAGAGTTATGATGATTGAAGCAGGTGGAGACGAAATTCCAGAAGATAAAATGATAGAAGCTATTAAATTTGGATTTGAAGCTTGTCAACCAATAGTTAAGTTCCAAGAAGAAGCTATGGAAAAGATGGGAAAAGTAAAAGATGTTCCAGAACTTTATCATCCATCAGAAGAAGTAGAAAAAGATTTAAGAGCTTTTGCATCTGATATGGTTAAAGAAGCTATGTACATAACTGATAAAGATGAAAGAAACGCAGCTATAGATAAGGTTAATGAAAAGGTTAATGAAGAATTTGGAGAAAAATATGCAGATAAGCTTGGAGATATAAAAGAAGTTCTTTACGCTATGCAAAAAGAAGTAGTAAGAAATATGCTTCTTAATGAAAAGAGAAGACCAGATGGAAGAGCTTTTGATGAAGTAAGACCAATAAGCTGTGAAGTAGGAATTCTTCCAAGAACTCATGGAACAGGTTTATTTACAAGAGGTTTAACTCAAGTAATGACTGTTGCTACTTTAGGTTCAATTGGAGATATTCAAATATTAGATGGAATAGAAGATGATACAAAAAGATATATGCATCATTATAATTTCCCAGGATATAGCGTTGGGGAAGTTAAACCTTTAAGAGGACCAGGAAGAAGAGAAATAGGTCATGGTGCTTTAGCAGAAAGAGCATTAGAACCTCTTATACCTTCAGAAGAAGAATTCCCATATACAATTAGATTAGTATCTGAAGTTTTAAGCTCTAATGGTTCAACATCTCAAGCATCAGTTTGTGGTTCAACTTTAGCATTATTAGATGCAGGTGTTCCAATAAAGAGACCAGCAGCAGGTATAGCTATGGGACTTATAACCTCTCCAGATTTAAAAGAAGAAGCAGTTATAACAGACATTCAAGGAATAGAAGATTTCTTTGGAGATATGGACTTTAAGGTTGCAGGAACTGTAGAAGGAATAACCTCTATACAAGTTGATACAAAAATTAAGGGTATGAGCTTTAGTATAATTGAAAATGCTATAAGAGATGCTAGAAAAGCAAGAGTAATGATTTTGGGTAAAATTGCAGATTGTATTCCAGAGCCAAGAAAAGATGTATCAATATATGCACCAAAAACATCTGTAATTAATATAGACCCAGAAAAAATAAAAGATGTTATAGGAGCAGGTGGAAAGGTTATTAATAAAATAATAGCTGAAACTGGTGTTAAGATAGATATAAAGGAAGATGGAACAGTATTTGTTTCTTCAGAAGACCATGAAGGAGTAAAGAATGCTATAAAGATAATTGAAGGACTAACCAAGGAAGTAAAGGTAGGAGAAGTATATTTAGGAAAGGTAACAAAAATAACTACATTTGGAGCTTTTGTAGAAGTACTTCCAAATAAAGAAGGCTTAGTTCATATTTCAAAGCTTGATAAAAACAGAGTAAACAAGGTAGAAGATGTTGTTTCAGTAGGTGATGAAATATTAGTTAAGGTTACTGAGATAGATAATCAAGGAAGAATAAATCTTTCAAGAAAAGATGCCTTATTAGAAAAAGAAGCAGAAAATGAACAACAATAATCAATTAAGAAATAGATAAATAAAAAAGGGCAGTGCTTGCCTTTTTTTTCTATCTTTCTTTAAATAATTTTTTAGAAAGGAGAAATTTTATGCATAATTTATATACATTAAAAAATGGTCTTAGAGTAGTTACTGAAAAAATTTCAGAATCAAATTCTATTTCTGTTGGAGTTATGATACAAAATGGTTCTAGAAATGAAAGCTTAGAGCTTAATGGAATATCACATTTTATTGAGCATATGTTTTTTAAAGGAACAAAAAAACGTAAATCAAAAGACATTGTAGAGGATATAGAAAATGTAGGTGGACAGATAAATGCATTTACAAGTAAAGAAGCTACTTGCTATTATGTAAAAAACTTATATACTCATTTAGAACTATCTCTTGAGATATTATCTGATATGATTTTAAATTCTGTTTTCTCACCAGAAGAAATTGAAAGAGAAAAAGGTGTAGTTATAGAAGAAATAAACATGTGTGAAGATAACCCAGAGGATGTTTTAGATGATTTAAATTCAAAGGCATGTTATGGAGAAAATTCTCTATCTTATCCTATATTAGGTACAATAGAAAAAGTAAAAGCTATAACAAGAGAAGATATTTTAAATTTTATAAAAGAAAAATATATTCCACAAAATGCAGTTATTTCTGTGTGTGGAAAATTTGATGATAAACAATTAAAAGAACTTATAGAAAAGTATTTTTCAAATTGGAACAGTGATAGCAAGTATACCCCAGTTTATGAAGAATGTAAAACTCATGCAGGAACATATTTTAAAAATAAGGATATAGAGCAACTTCATGTAAATTTAAGTTTAAAAGGCCTTCCTCAAGGTGATGAGCATTCTTATGCTTTAACTCTTTTAAGTAATGTTTTTGGAGGAGGAGCATCTTCAATATTATTTCAAAAAGTAAGAGAAGAGTTAGGATTATGTTATAGCATATATTGTTATCCTCAAGCTTTTCAAAAAGCAGGAAGCCTTAATATATATGCAGGGCTTGGAAAAAATTATGGAGAAAAGGCTTTAGATGTTATCTTAAAAGAAATTAATAAATTCTCAAAAGAAGGAATTACAGATGAAAAATTAAATATAAATAAAGAAAAACTAAAGGCTTCATATATCTTAGGTTTAGAAAGCACAAGTTCAAGAATGTTTACTAATGCAAAATCTGTTCTGTTTAGAAAGAAAATAGTAACACAAGAAGAGGTTATTAAAAAAGTAGATAAAATATCTCAAGAAGATATAAGATTTGTTTTAGATGAATGCTTTAAAAATGGAGTATTAAACACATCATATGTTGGAAATAATGTAGATTATTCAAAACTTAATGATATAGTATTTAATTCTTCTAAAGCATATAAGGAAATTAAGGGAGAAAAATTTAATATCTAATTTGAATATATTGCCTCAAGATTGCATAAAAATTATGTAGATATAAATAGGAGGCATTATAATGAGTAGCAATGAAAATTTGAAACTTTTAAGTGAAATTGAAAAATTTGAACTTATAAATATAAATGATGGAGAAAAATACGATTACCTGCAAAATAGTGATTTGGTAATAGATGATAAAGGAAATATAAGATTTCTAGTGATAAACTTAGGAGGAAAAATTAGTCTTTTTGGAGGCGCAAAGGAGTTCTTAGAAATACCATGGGAGTGTGTAAAAAAAATTGGTTTAAGAACTATAATTTTAGATGCAGATGAAGGCGATATAAAAAGGACTAAGATTTAAGAGTAGGAGAGAAATAAATTGAAAATAATTATTCAAAAGTTTGGTGGAACTTCTGTATCTACAGAAGAAAGAAGAAAGATGGCCGTAAAAAAAATAAATAATGCTATTAAAGAAGGGTATATGCCTGTGGTGGTTGTATCAGCTCTTGGAAGGTATGGAGAACCTTATGCAACAGATACTCTTCTTTCATTAGTAGATACTGATTTTAAGCAGAATAATAGGCAGGCTCTAGATATGCTTATGTGCTGTGGAGAAATGATAAGTTCTGTAATTATGTGTAATGAACTCAGAAAAGAAGGAATAGATGCAATACCTTTAACTGGAGGGCAAGCAGGAATTATAACTAATGATTCTTTTGGAGATGCAAAGGTATTAGATGTTAAAAGTGACAATATTAAAAAAATGCTTTTAAAAGGAAAGATACCAGTTGTATGTGGCTTTCAAGGAAAAACTGAAAATGAAGAATTTTCAACTCTTGGAAGAGGTGGAAGTGATACAACAGCTGCACTTTTAGGAGCATCAATGTTAGCAGAAAAGATAGAAATTTATACAGATGTTGATGGTATAATGACAGCAGACCCTAGAATGGTTAATAACGCATCTGTTATTGATATAATAAGCTATGATGAAATATTTCAATTAGCAGACCAAGGAGCTAAGGTTATTCATCCAAGAGCAGTCCAGGTAGCAAGAGAAAAAAATATTCCAATACTTATAAAAAACACATTAACAGATTCTAAGGGAACTCTTATTAATAACTTAGGAGATAGAAAAAAACTTAGACTTGTAACTAGTATTACAAGTAGTGATGATAGAATTCAAATTTCAGTAGATATTAAAGATAATTTAGAAAATGATAAATATAATGATATTCTTCAAGTAATTGCACAAAGAGGGATAAGTTTAGATTTAATAAATATTTTTCCTGAAAAGCAGATTTTTACGATACCTAAAACTGCCAAGAAAGATGTATTTAAAATATTTGAAGATATGAATATTAAATTTACATTTAAAGAAGAATGCAGTACAATAGCCCTTGTTGGAGCAGGAATGAGAGGAGTTCCTGGTGTTATGGCAAAAATATTTAAGGCTTTAAATGATAAAAATATTGAAGTGCTTCAAACAGCAGATTCTCATATGACAATATGGTGCTTAGTTAAAACAAAAGAACTTAAAAAAGCATTAAATTCACTTCATAAAGCATTTAATTTATCTTAAAATTGAATAAAAATATTTCTTCTGTACATAATGAATTTATAGGAGGAAATATTTTTATGTGTGATAAATGTGAAAATAATGATAAACTTAATGAAGAAAAGATGAAATCTATTAAAGAGCTTGGAAATACATCTATGGTAGATGCTAATAAAAAAATAGCAGTTTTATCAATAATAGGTCAAGTGGAAGGTCATGTAGTGCTACAACCTCAAACAAAATCAACAAAATATGAACATCTAATACCACAAATTATAGAAATAGAACAAAATGAAAATGTAAAAGGTGTTTTAATTGTACTTAACACTGTTGGAGGAGATGTAGAAGCAGGGCTTGCAATTGCAGAGATGATAAATTCACTTTCAAAACCTACAGTATCCATAGTTACAGGAGGAGGTCATTCCATAGGAGTACCATTAGCAACCTCTGCTAAATATTCTTTTATAACTCCATCTGCAACTATGATAATACATCCTGTTAGAATGACAGGATTAGTAGTAGGAGCAGCTCAAACCTTTAACTATTTTAAAAAGATGCAAGAAAGAATTAATGATTTTATAATTAGAACATCAAATATAAAAATAGAACAATTAGAAAGTTTTATGAATAGAACAGATGCTCTTTTAAATGATATGGGAACTATTCTTATTGGAAAAGAAGCTGTTGAATGTGGGTTAATTAATAAAGTAGGTGGAATAAGTGATGCCTTAAATAAATTAAATTCTTTAATAGATAATTCAAGTGGAAGTAGGGTTTAATAAACCCTATCTTTCATTACATAAAAATTTGAATATATTTTAAAAGGAATTATACATACTTATGTAGAATTTTAAAAGTGGGGTGATATGAGTGAGTGATAATAAAGAAGAGAAAAAAAAAGAAAAGCTTATAAATAATACTGAAATAAAAGGAATTATTTTTATTGCAATAGGATTTTTAAGTTTTGTAGCTATATATACAAATCTTGCAGGATTATTATCTGTCTTTGCACAAAGAATATTCTTTTTTGTTTTAGGGGTTGGGGCATATGCAATACCAATATATTTATTATATTTAGGTTTTAGCTATCTAAAGAATAATGGAACAGTTGATATAGATAAAAGGCTTGGAGGAGTAACATTATTAGTATTAACATTTATTTTACTTGTAGGAACTATATATATACAAACTAGTGAAAATCCAGACTCATTTGGAAAAAATTTAAAAACAATAGTATCTCTTATTGGGGATGGAAAAGGTGGATTTAATGGAGGAGTAGTAGTATATTTAGTTACATTTACACTATATAAACTAATTGGAGCAATTGGTTCATATATAGTTTATATTGCACTAGCCATAATATCTTTTATGATAATATTCAAACTTTCTGTACTAGATGTAGGAAATAAAGCAAAAGATATGAAAAAAAATATTAAATCTAAAAATAATAGCGAAAAGCAAGGAAAAGCAAAAAAAGAAAAAATAAAAAAAGAAACCTCTAATGAAGAATTATTAGAAGATGTAAATAAAAAAATAAAAGTTTTAGATTCAATGAAAGAACAAGTAACACCAGAAGAAGATAAAAAAACAGAAGAAATAAAGATAATGGAACCATTGCAGGTTGAAAGTGAAAAAGAAGTTGAAAATGGAAAAGAAGTTGAAAATGAAAAAACACTAGAAGAGAAATTAGAAAAGGATACTGATACACAACAAACATCTTCAGAGAAAAAAGAAAAATTAGATAATGACTTAAAAGAAGATGTTAATAAAGAAATAGATACAAAGCTTAATGAAGAAGAAACAGAACCTAAAAAGTATATATTCCCTAAAACTGAACTTTTAAAAGTAAATTCAGCAACTAAGCTTAATGATTCTGACAAACAAGAGCTTATAGACCATGCTAAAAAATTAGAAGAAACTTTAGAAAGTTTTAATGTTGAAGCAAAAGTTGTACAAGTTTCTAAAGGACCTTCAGTTACAAGATTTGAGCTTCAACCAAGTCCAGGAGTTAAGGTCAGTAAAATAGTTAATCTTTCAGATGATATAGCATTAGGACTAGCAGCTTCAGGGGTAAGAATAGAAGCACCTATTCCAGGAAAATCAGCAGTTGGAATAGAAGTGCCAAATAAAAAGCAAACTCCTGTATTTTTAAGAGAAGTATTAGAGTCTGATGAATTTAAAAAATCTAATAAAAAGTTAGCTTTTGCTCTTGGAAAAGATATTGCAGGAAGTTGTGTTGTTGGAGATTTAAGTAAAATGCCTCATACACTAATTGCAGGGGCAACAGGTTCTGGAAAAAGTGTATGTATAAACTCATTAATAATAAGCTTATTATATAAATATTCACCAGAAGAGGTTAAACTCCTTTTAGTAGACCCTAAGGTTGTTGAACTTAATGTATATAATGGAATTCCTCATTTATTAATTCCAGTAGTTATAGAACCTAAAAAAGCAGCAGCTGCATTAAATTGGGCAGTAAATGAAATGACAAAAAGATATAGTTTATTTGCTGAAAAAGGAGTAAGAAATATAGATTCATATAATGCTTTATTGGAAAAAGGTGAAATAGAAGAAAAACTTCCTTTTATAGTAATTATAGTAGATGAGCTTGCAGACCTTATGATGGTTTGTCCAAATGATGTTGAAGATTATATAGGAAGACTTGCACAAATGGCAAGAGCAGCAGGTATGCATCTTGTTATAGCAACTCAAAGACCTTCTGTAGATGTAATAACAGGTGTTATAAAGGCAAATATTCCATCAAGAATATCATTTGCTGTATCTTCTCAGGTGGATTCTAGAACAATTTTAGATAGTTCAGGAGCAGAAAAACTATTAGGAAAAGGAGATATGCTATATTATCCAGTGGGAGCGGCAAAGCCTTTAAGAATACAAGGATGCTTTATTTCAGAAGAAGAGGTTGAGAAAGTAGTAGAATTTATAAAAAATGATGAAAATGGAATACTTTATAAAGAAGAAATTTTAGATCATATAAATAAAGAAGCAGAAGGAAAGAACTCAGAAGAAGGAGAGGAAGCAGATGAGCTTCTTCCAGAGGCAATAAAGCTTGTTGTAGAATATGACCAAGCCTCAACATCATTTCTTCAAAGAAGACTTAGAATAGGATTTAATAGAGCAGCAAGAATAATGGAGCAACTTGAAGAACGTGAAGTTATTTCACCAAGAGATGGAACTAAGCCAAGACAAGTATTGATGAAAAAGGAAGAATTAGCAGTTGATGAAGAAACATAATTTTTACTTGTAATAGAAATAAAATAGATATAAAATTATTAGTACAAAAATTTTTAGCATAGATGTAGGAGGACTTTGACTTGGAAAAATTTAAAGTTGGAATGGTTAGTTTAGGCTGTGATAAAAATAGAATTGATTCAGAAATTTTATTAGGTACTATAAGTAATGAATATGAAATTACTAATAATCCAAAAGAGGCAGATATAATTATAGTAAACACATGTGGGTTTATTGAAAAAGCTAAACAAGAATCTATTAATACCATATTAGAAATGGCTGAATACAAAAGAAATTATAAGTGTAAGCTTCTTATAGCAACAGGGTGTTTAACTCAAAGATATGGAGAAGAGCTTAAATCACTTATGCCTGAAATAGATATAATGCTTGGAGTTAATGACTACAAAAAGATTCATAAGTTAATTAAAGAGTTTATATCTAACCATAAGACATCATTAGAAGTTCATTATTCAGATAGTAATATTAATGAAGGAGAAAGAATACTTACGACAGCTTCACAAACTGCATATCTAAGAATTGCAGAAGGGTGCAATAATTTTTGTACCTACTGCATAATTCCTAAAATAAGAGGTAAATTTAGAAGTAGAAATATGGAAAATATTTTAGAAGAAGCTGAAAGATTAAGTAGACAAGGGGTTAAAGAAATCATATTGGTTGCTCAAGATACAACCTTATATGGAAGTGATATTTATGGTGAAAAAAAATTACATATACTTCTTAGAGAAATGGCAAAAATTGAAGGAATAGAATGGATAAGAGTGCTTTATTGCTATCCAGAAGAAATATATATAGAATTAATAGATGAAATTGCAACAAACAAAAAGGTAGTAAAATATTTAGATCTTCCAATACAACATATAAGTAATAAAATATTAAAACGTATGGGAAGAAAAACTAATAAGGAAGATATAATAGAAAAAATAAACCTTATTAGAAGCAAAGTAAAAGGGGTAACTCTTAGAACTTCATTAATAGTAGGTTTTCCAGGAGAGGAAGAGGAAGATTTTGAAGAGCTAAAAGATTTCCTTAAAGAATATAAGTTAGATAAAGTTGGAGTATTTACTTATTCAAGAGAAGAAGGGACACCAGCTGCAAAGATGGAAAATCAAATTGATGAAGAGGTAAAAAAAGAAAGAGAAAAAACTCTTATGATTATTCAAAAGAAAATTTCAAAAGAAATAAATCAATTGAAAATAAATAATATTTATGATATTCTAGTTGAGGGATATAATGGAGAATATTACTTTGGTAGAAATTATGAAATGATACCTGAAGTAGATGGAAAAGTATTTTTCAAAAGTGAGAAAAAAATAGAAAATGGAGAAATAATTAATGTACAGATTAAAAGTTGTACAGATTATGATTTAGTAGGAGTTGTTTACGATGAATCTTGCAAATAAACTTACAGTAATTAGAATGATACTTGTACCTATATTTTTAGTATTTTTGGTTTTTGATTGTATTCCTTACGGAAAATTAGTTGCAGTGGTCTTATTTATAATTGCATCCATAACAGATAAATTAGATGGGTACATTGCAAGAAGTAGAAATCAAGTAACTAATTTTGGAAAATTCATGGATCCTTTAGCAGATAAACTTTTAGTAACAGCAGCATTAATATCTTTAGTTGAATTAAATTGCATTCCTGCATGGGCAGTAGTTGTTATAATAGCTCGTGAGTTTGCAGTTTCTGGACTTAGAACTATAGCTGCATCAGATGGAACTGTTATAGCAGCAAGTTGGTGGGGAAAAATAAAAACTGTAATACAAATGATTGCAATAATTCTTTTACTATTAAAAGTAAGCATAGGTGAATATACATTCTTAAGTGATTTTATTGGTGGAGTTAAAGTATTAAGCTGGATATTTAATTCATTATCAATATATATGTTCTATATAGCTGTCATAATAACAATAATATCTGGAGTAGATTATTTTATAAAAAATAAAGAATCAATATCAACTACAAAGTAGAAAAATAAAAGAAGGAACTGCTTAAAACAAATTATCATTTTAAAGCAGTTCTTTCTTTTATGTAGGAAATTAATTTTATAAAAATTTTATAAAAAAGGTTTATTTTAAAAAAAACTGGTTAATAATTATATATGACAAATATATTTATTCTGTTTTTTTATTGACTATTATAAAAAGGTAGATTATAATTATAACATAGAACATTAGTTCGCAAGAAGGGGTGGAATTTTAATGGCAAGTATTAATCAAGATAAATTAAAAGCTATCGAAGCAGCTATGACTCAAATAGAAAAACAATATGGTAAGGGAGCTGTAATGAAGTTAGGAGCAGAGGCATCATTAAGTATTGATTCAATTTCAACTGGATGTTTAGACTTAGATATAGCATTAGGAATAGGTGGAGTACCAAGAGGAAGAATTGTTGAGATATATGGTCCTGAAAGTTCAGGTAAGACAACAGTAGCTCTTCATATAGCAGCTGAAGCACAAAAAAATGGAGGAGCAGTAGCTTTTATAGATGCAGAACATGCACTAGATCCTAGTTATGCAAAAAAAATAGGTGTAGATACTGAAAACTTAATACTATCTCAACCAGATACAGGAGAACAAGGACTTGAAATAGCAGAGGCATTAGTTCGTTCAGGAGCAATTGATGTACTTATAGTAGATTCTGTAGCAGCTTTAGTTCCAAGAGCTGAAATTGAAGGAGAAATGGGAGATACTCATGTAGGACTTCAAGCAAGACTTATGTCTCAAGCTCTAAGAAAATTAGCAGGTACAATAAATAAAACAAATTGTGTTGCTATTTTCATAAATCAATTAAGAGAAAAAGTTGGAGTAATGTTTGGAAATCCTGAAACAACTACAGGAGGAAGAGCTTTAAAATTTTATGCTTCTGTAAGATTAGATGTTAGAAGAGTAGATTCTATAAAATCTTCTGATGCTATAATAGGAAACAGAACAAGAGTTAAGGTTATGAAAAATAAAGTTGCTCCTCCATTTAAGCAAGCTGAATTTGATATTATGTATAATGAAGGAATATCAAGAACAGGAAATATTGTAGATGTAGGAGTAAAAGAAGGAATAGTACAAAAAAGTGGAGCATGGTTTTCTTATGGTGATATAAGATTAGGGCAAGGAAGAGAAAACTCAAAAATTTATTTAAGAGATAATCCTGAAATAGCATTAGAAATAGAAAATAAAATAAGAGAAAAACATAATTTACCATTAAATACTACTCCAATAGTTTCAATAGAAAAAGAAGAAACTGAAACTGTTAAAGATAATAAATAATAATTAAGGGGTTATCAAAAAATATAAGTACAATATAAATAATTTACAAAATGAAATTATATTGTTTTTATATTTTTATGATATCCCCATATTTTATTATATAGGAATTTATATAGGTTCCTAAACTTTATTGGAATAAATTAGAGCTAATAGAGCAAAAACTAACATTACAATAAAAGAGAATATTGGAAAAGGCATTAGATGATTTGTTATATTAAGAAGAAAAAATAATAGTTATAAAAATAAATTTTTCATTAAAAAAATTATTAAATTATAAGAATTATGGCTAAAATTCATTAATATAAATCAAAATAAAGAGTTTAATGAAGTATTATGTCACCTTGACATAAATTTAATTTTCGGATAAAATAATAACAAATACTGGTTTATCATATTCCTTAAACAGTTAGAATAATATGACACAGTAAGCACTTTCTTATTTAAA
>JALFQD010000139.1 GCA_022785265.1 Clostridium sp.
ATTCCAAAGCTTACTTGTAATTTCTTGTATATTATTACTCATTATTTTACTTCCTTTCTTTACTAAATTTTTATACAAACATTTGCTGTAACAATGCTTTCTTTTGTTTTTGTAAGTGTTCTAATTTACGCTGATGAAGGGAGATAAGATTATCAAGCTTCTCAATAAAGTCGCCAATTTTTTTCTGTTCATCTATTGAAGTGAATGGAATGCTTATAGTTTTCATTCCTGCTATATCAATACTTCGTCCATCTCTAACTCCATATATATGTGGTTTGAGTTGAATATTTATAAAATTATAAGACCTAAAATACGCATAATAAAAGCGAGAATCTGTATCCTTACCATGAAGTGTATGGTAAGCAGGACTTATGATTCCAAGAGAGTTTGCTCTTTCTAAACCACCTTCAAATGACCTTAAATGAACTATAAAATCATCTTTTTCTACCTTCTTATAGTTTGATAAGCTTTTTCTGTCAAATTGTAAATTCCTATCAGATTCATCTCTTTTTATTGTTCCTTTACCTTGAATAATTGTTAATGGTGGAAGTTCTTCATGATTCTTTTCTGAATATTCCTCAAAGACATCTCCCAACTTACGCTGTTCCCAATCGTTAGTAAATTCAGGAAAACGTATCTCTGGAACTTTTTTTCCTTTTTCAGGAAACATTTTTTGTAATAATCCTTTTTTTTGTTTTTTTAAGTTCTCCAACTTACGCTGATGAAGGGAGATAAGGTTGTCAAGATTGCGGAAAAAGGTTCCTATTTGTTCTTGTTCTTTAAATTTTGGAAATAGAGCTATCATACTTTTAAATTTTTTTAATGATAAAACGTGCTGTCCAGTTCCCTCAGAAGCTATCCTTAACTGTGTTTCTAATCCATAGTTCAATCTTCTTAAAAGAAAATCAGAGTCAACACCTTTCGGCTTAAATACAGGATAGAAATAGCTGATAATTCCCTTATCTACGCAGTCATTGCGATTGAACACAAATACATTATTATCACTTCTACTGCGATACGCAAAGTATCCTTTAGGGATAATAAAATAGCCTATATTTCCTGATTGACTTACTCTATCGCCTGAAAAATAATCATCTTGCAATACAATTCCCATTTGTTGAGAAGACGTTAATACTGGGTATTGATTTTCAACTGTAGATTTTTCTACATAATCTTCAATCACACTTTCTAACTTACGCTGTTCCCAAGGTTCAGTAAAACCTGGAAATCTTATTTTAGGTACATTCTTTTTTTCCATTTTTTCCTCCTATCTGAACTGCTAATTATTAGTTAGCAGTTCATTAATTAATTTTATTATTTATATTAAAATTTTAATTTTAGCTTATTAAATAGCTTAATTTCCTACTTGTTCATCTGCTAGTTTATAAATAGCTTCTCTTAAACTATTTCTATACTTTATTTTAGATAAAGCTTGTATTTTTTCATTGTGTGCTAATTCTTTATATTTTATACTTGCTTTTGCTATTATATTTGTAATTTGTCCAGTATCGTCTAAGTCTTGCTTGCCATAGCTATGATTGCTAAATAATTCTCTCATTTGAGCACTTGTTATCGCCTCTGTTATTCCCCATTTAACTCTAAAGTCTAATAGTATTCTATCAATACTTATATTATTAGCTTTTTGAATAACTTCTTCGCTATTTTCTAGTTTTGCTGGGTATTTAAAATTAGAGCCTTTTGGTGGATAATGCCCTTCTATAATGGCTATTGCTGCATTTTTTATTTTATTTGCATAGTTTCTATCTTCTAATCCATTAGCAAATTTATAGATTTTTTCTTTTGTATCTTCTGCTTCTTCTTTTTTACCTTCATGCACTTGATTTAATAGTTTTTCTACTAATTCAGTTAGATAATCATAATCTATTTTTACATCTTTAACATGGGTCATTTTTAACTCAATTTGATAAAATGGAATTTTCTTTTCTTTTGCTATATGGTGTTTAAGTTCATTTGATAAGACTGTAGTAAGCATTACTTCTTCTTCACTAGTCATTCCTAACTTTTCAACTAATTCATCAGGATTATCATAATTAAAACCTACTGCATTTCCATCTACTTCTTTAGGGTCAAATTGTTTTAATTTTGCCATTCCAATATTATAGGATTGCAATAAACTAAGCATATGTTCTTTTTTGTTTTCAGAAGAAGGTAATTGTTGAAATCTATTAGTTAAATCACTTAATTCTTTAACAATTTTTTTTACTTCTTTAAATACCTCTTCAAAAGGTTTAGCAACAATCCCCTCTTCTTGATTTATTTTACGTTGTTCATCTTCTGATAAGTTTGCTGAATCTTTATTAGCATAAATTGCAAGTGCTTTATTCATAAGTTTCTCATTTTGTGCAGGCCATCTATAATTTACTATACGTCCCCAAGGCTTTTCTTGAATGTCAGAAATACGATTTGTTCTTGAATAAGCCTGAATAAGCCCAGCTCCTTTAAGAGTTCTATCTACATAAAGGGTATTAAGTTCTGGTGCATCAAAACCAGTTAAAAGTTGGTCTACTACAATTACAATATCTAAAAATTTCTTATCACTAGCTGTTTTATTTAAACGACTAATTACATCTTGTGTATATCCTGATACATCATCCATACCAAAATTTGTACCAAATTCTTTATTGTAAACCTTAATGGCTTCATATAATCCTTTATTAGTTTCAAGCATACTATCATTGTTAGATGTATTTAAGCTAAAAGTAACTGCAACTTTCAAAGTTTGTCCACCATTTTTCCTATTTTCTTCATTTACTCGTTGAAATTCATTAAAATACATCATAGCCATTGGAGTGCTAGCCTTTCCACCACCTACATGGGTTGTAAATAGTGCATTATATTTTCCATCATTTGAACGATTTCTCCAATTTTTAAATACATCTTCAACTACTAATTTTATATGGTCCATATTTTCATCATAAAAGCTTGGCTCAATTGCATCATCCATATCTTCTTGAGTTAAATTATTAATTTTATCTTGAATTTGTTTTTCTGTCCATTTAGGATAACGTTCACTATAAAAAGCAGGTAAATATACAGATTTCATTTGCTCTTCATCAATAGTTGTTTCAAAATCCACTTTAAAACCTAAAACGTTTTTATCTACAATTGCTTCACGAATAGTATAAGAATGTAATAGTGGACCAAAAATATCTTTAGTTCTTAAACCTGTAGTTGTCTCATCAAACATTGGTGTTCCTGTATATCCAATCCAAGCAGATTTTTTAAAAGCCTTTTGAATTTTTTCAAAGCTTTCTCCACCTGTTGAACGATGAGCCTCATCTACTATAAATACAATGTTTTTATCAGGTGCTTTAAAGGATTTACGTTTTATTAAAGTATCAAGCTTTTGCACAGAAGTAACAATGATATTATTATCCTTACTTTTTAATTTACGGCTTAAATCTGTAGTATTATAAGTATCTTGAACAGTACCTATAATATCTTCACTAGAATCTGGGTCATAGGCTCTATAATTTTCATTTGTTTGTTTTGTTAAAGCAATTCTGTCTACTACAAAAACAACTTTATCTATGTTTGGCATACGACTTGCAAGCCATGCTGTTTTAAAGCTAGTTATAGTTTTTCCAGAACCAGTTGTGTGCCATATATACCCCACTTTATTCATACCAAGTTCAAAATCAACCTTTTTTAACTTTTCAATTACATTTTGAGTGGCATATACTTGATATGGGCGCATTACCTTTAGTGTTTGCTTATTTTTTGTGCCATCTAAAATCATATAATTTGTAGCCATTTGATGTGCCATTGGAATGCTTAACATTGAATCAGCAAATTCCTTCCAATTATATACAACTTTATTATCTTCTTTACGCTGCCAATTAAATGCAAAATCTTTATTAAATTTATCTGAGGTAGTATTTGCCATATACTTAATATTGTTAGGTGTCATTGCTACTAAAATTTGCAATGTAGAAAAAATATCACTATACTGATTTTCATCTATATATTGATTCATTTGATTTAATGCTTCATCGACATTATTTATATCACGCTTTTCTTCAATTTGTATAATAGGTAGTCCATTAATAAGAAGTGTGGTATCAAAACGACGATCTTGTTTTCCAATAATAACTGCTGGTCTTTCAATTTGATTAACTACCTGATACACTGTATCTCCTGCTCCAATTTGTTTTTGGTCAAAAACTGTTAAAAATACATGACGACCATCATCTAAGTCAATTTCAATTTGAGATACGCCATTAAGACCATACAAAAATTGTCCTGCTTCATAGGGTGTTTTAATATCTGATATAATCTTTTTAACTTGATTAAATTCAACAGTACTTAATGGGTGTTCAAGAGTATTTTGATTATGTTGCTCAAGAATTTCTTTAAAGTTATTCCAAAGTTGTTCAGTAGTTTTAATTTCAGGTTTATATTCCCACAACTTTTTCTTCACAAGATAATCAGCATTTTCTTCTTTAACCACATAGTTACTACTTTCTTCTAAATTCTGCGGTTTGCTTATGACCCCACTACAAATATACTGTATTAATTCAGTTTCAAATTCATTTTCATTCAATTTCACTCACCTCTTCTAACTCTGCTAATCTTATTTTTGCTTCAAGTTCTGTCACTCTATTTCTAAGTGCTTTAAGCCTTAGTTGATTAAAATATACTTGTCCAATAATTTTTTGCTTATCTATTGAAGGTATTTTTTTAATTTCAAGGTCTCTAAGTTGTGTTAAAGTGTACTTTAAAACTAATGAACCTTGAAGACCAAGCATTAACTGTTTTCTTATTGCTTTACTTTCATTCATAAGATACACTAAAAATTTTGAATCAATGTCTTCAGCATGCAATAGTTTCACATAATTTTGTGTGTAAAGATATCCTTCATGTTCTTTTCTTACTATTGTTGCCTTTCCTGTAATTAAACTAAATAAAACATCACCAGTAGATAATGTACTTACTTTATCATTAGTTCTCACCTGTTTGTTATCTACATCACTTGATATAATGCCTACTAAATCATCATTTAAATCTGTTTGAGTGTAATAAGTAAAAACTGGTGCTTTAGGATTAGAAACTTCAACAATTCTAAATTGAGGTGTTCCACTTACTAATTCTACTAACTTACTTAATTTCATAATAATTTTGTGCCTTTCTAAAATTAAATATTTTACATTATTATAATAACATAAAAGGAATTTTATTTCAATATCGAAAAAGTAATTATTAAAAATTACTTTTTTAATAAGTAATATTTATTCTAACTAGCATCATTTCTTACTTTTCTATCATCTGATATATAAGCTTTCAAATAAAAAACCCTCAACAATGCAAAAATGTATTGTTGAGGGTTCTGTTATTATGTTGGGGGCGAAGTGCAACCTTTCAAATCCGCCAATTCTTTTATCTTATATCAGTACAGATCCTATTTTTAAAATTACTTTTTACTTCATTCACAGTTTTATACTGTTGCGATACTAATCTTATTTCACTATTTATTTCAAATACTATGTCTCCTACACACGGGCAATGATTTTTATTTCCCTTATGTGTTATTCCTAATTTTGACATAACACACTCTTTCTTGCTTAATCTGTCTTTATCACATAAATTAGTAGCTTGAGTGCATAATATATTAACACCTTTACTAGTTAAACATTCTATAGTTTCTTTAGATGGATGATTGTATTTATCATTCTGTCCAGTAGATATTATTGAAAAATTAGGCTTTGTCAAATCTATGACTTTACTTGTAGATATAGAATTATTATCTTCTACAAAATATCCTCCATGATGTGGCATCTTTAATATATCACACTTTAAATCAGTAACATTCTCCTTTAGTTTCTTCCATCCTTCACCTTCTAAATCTCCAGGTAAAATAATCTTAAAATTATTATATTGGATTCTAATTACAGTTGATGTGTTATTTACGTTCTTATCATCAAAGTAATTGGCAATCAAACTATTAGGATATATTATTTCTACTTTATACTCTTGGATATTATTATTATCAATTCTTCTATAGGACGATCCTTCGAATCTTTTCCCTATATATCCTATATCACCATTGATATGATATTCATCTAATTTCGATGTAAAAATTTTATACCTATTTTTCTGATCCTCATCTGTTCTTAAATACTTATCTTTTTCCCAACAAATATTTTTAACCTTTATATTATTTTTTAATAATAAATCTATTAAAGAATTTATACCTCTATAATGATCTTGATGTAAATGAGTTATTATAATATAATCAATTATTTGTATTTTATTATTTAAAATATAATTTTTAGTCTTAATTGCATCATTGCAATCAACAATTATTGCTCTATTAACATTTTTTTCTTTAGTTGATATGATAATAGTATCACCATGACCTACATCTATCACGACACCATTCTTAATACAACAAACTTTTTAGAGTGAATACAATTTAACATATATAATAAGAAAAGTTTTGTAAGTGAATAGGATTTAAAGGCACAAAAATAAGAGCCTTTCGGCTCCTATTATCTTTACCCTATAAATTGTAATTTGTTGCCCTCTTTATAATTTTGATATCCAATTATTTTATCATCAAATGTTAGAAATGTTTTATCTTTGATATTTTTCTTTTTGTCTTATAACATAATTACTAATATTTTTATCATAATCTGGATATAAATAATTTAAACATTGTGCCACTTCTTTTGATACCATTCTAAAAATTCCCATACATAATTCTAAAGATTTCCACATTTCTGTATATGACCCCATATTATATGTAGCAAGAATTTTCTTCCATAATTCAGGTGAAATATATCGTTCTAAAAATTTATAGTTTTTTCCTAGACTAAAACTATAACCTTGCTCTATTCCAACCTTCCATGAAATCATTCGCAGTAATTCCATACGCACAATATTATTTAAATGGTCGATTGCAAATAAAATTTCCTTTCGACATAATCCTTTCACTACATATGTTACAGTATTCCAAAATTCATTACAGCAATCATCAAAAGAACGTGCTGTCGGATGTTCTATATAATAATCTTCATCTGTAGGTACTGGTATATTAGTAACACGATTATCCTTATCTAATAATAATTTTACTAATTTATCCCAAGTAAAATATTCATCTAAAACTTCTAATGGCAATAATGTCAAATCTATTTTAACTCCGTCCCAAAATAACATAAGATATGAATACCCTTTTTCTTCTTTTGGAAACAATTCCATATCCTCGGGTTTTTGCATAATAAGTCTCTCTCCAAAAACATTAAGCCACTCATCACTATTAATAAAACTCTGCATGTCTGTGACAAAAAAAGTAATATCATAATCTTGAAAATCATCTGGTATAATATTAATATTTGTTCTTGAACCTTCTAAAGTAACCACCCTAATTCTATCATCTGCTTTAGCAAAATTAAGTATAGTATCATATATTTGTTTCTCTGTTCTCATTTTCATATCAACTCACTTTTAAAATTATTATTACTTATATTATAACAGAAAAAAGTAAATTTTCTATTGCCTTAGATTTACCTTAAACATAAAATTATTCTTTAAATTTAACCTTGTATCTATTTTATATTTTTTCCTTTTTGGATTTCCATCAATCCTATAAATGCTATTATTTTTAATATCATAGCTTACAGACCAAATTGTATTAGCATCCTTTCTCTATCATAATCACATCTAAACAGTACAAAAATCTTTTTGATTTCTAAATACTTATCCATATCATCAACTACTTAACAAATTGTAATTTAGCGAATAGTAACTTAATTTTCTTTTTTATTAAACATATGGCGTACTTTATCTATTCGATTATTTGGTCTGCGTGATTGAATAACTGGTTCACAAGTAGCAATTTGATAACCTTTTAATTCTGTCAAAAAAACTGCTTGCCCATTTGTACATAGAGTTAAAGTATTACGATATTCATTAATGCAACGTACAGGAATATGTCCTGTAAAAATAATTTCATCATTTTTTGATTGACTAGTTTCAATTATTGCACAATGTTTTTGTGCATCATTATATGCACGAGAAAGGTATTCCTGTGGTGTAAAAAGTATAAACGAACAATATGGCTCTAATAATTGCGTTCCCGCTTTTTTCAATGTTTGTTCAAGTACAATTGGGGCAAGAAAGCGAAAATCCGAGGGAGTACTAACAGGGCTATAATAAACACCATATTCAAAACATATTTTACAATCTGTTACTTCCCAACCATACAAACCTTGCTCCAGTCCATAATTAATACCTTCTCTTACTGCATTTTGGAAACTTTGATTTAAATAACCGAGTGAAACTTTGCTTTCGTACTGTATTCCACTGCCAATTGGAAGTGGAGTTATTGATAATCCAATCGATGCCCAAAATGGATTTGGTGGTACTTCAATATGAATAGTATAATCTGCCTTTTGTAATGGTTTTTCCAAATAAATTACGGTTGGATCTTCGATTCTTATGTTTATGTGATATTTTTCAATCAACAGAGAACAGATAACTTCTAACTGCACTGTTCCTAAAAAAGAAATGATGATTTCATGTGTTATCGTATCAACATAATAACGTAAAAGAGGATCAGTATCTGCAATTTCTGTAAGAGCATCCAATAATTTTTCTCTCTCTTCTATTTTTATCGGTTCAATTCTTGTTCGTAGTATTGGTACAGTCTTGTCATTCCATACATTGCATGGCAAAAGCTTTTCATTTCCTATAATATCGTTCAATCTTAATGTATTGTTAGGTATAATAAAAATATCTCCAGAACAAACTGTTTTTGTCTGTATCATTTCTCCATTTGAAGGAATATATATTTCTGTAAGTTTCACTTTCTTTTTTTCTGGCAATATAATTGTATCTCGTAAGTGTAATGTTCCACTGTAAAGACGCAAATAAACTAATCTTTGCTTATGGTCTGTATATTCAATTTTAAAAACCCTTCCACATAGTTCTGAATCATTCTCATTCATTTCAGGACAAAAAAGATTTGAAATAGCTTCGATGAGTTGTTGAGTCCCTATATTATTTCTAGCACTTCCATGGTATATAGGAAACAACGAACCTTTTTTAACACACCTATATTCTTCATACGTTAATTCTTGTATAGTCAATTTTTCTCCTGCAATATATTTTTCTAAAAGTTTATCATTTTTGGAAATTACAGGATCCCAATCATCTAAATCAATAATATTTTTAATTGATATTTCTGGAGTTAATGTTACATTTTGCATAACAATAATATCATTTGAAAGTTTTTCTTTGATATTTTGATAAATATTATTTAAGTTAATTCCATCCTGATCTATTTTATTTATAAAAATAATTGTTGGTATATTCATTTTTTGAAGTGCATGGAATAGTATTCTGGTTTGTGCTTGTACACCATCTTTAGCAGAAATTACTAAAATAGCTCCATCAAGAACAGATAAGGAACGATACACTTCTGTTATAAAATCTGTATGTCCAGGAGTATCTACAATATTGATTTTGTAGTCATTCCAATTAAAAGAAGTAACTGCTGCCTGAATTGTGATTCCACGCTGACGTTCTAAAAACATAGTATCTGTCCTTGTTGTTCCCTTATCTACACTGCCTAATTCTAAAATCGCTCCACTTGTATAAAGCAGACTTTCCGTTAAAGTTGTCTTTCCTGCATCTACATGAGCAAGAATACCAATGTTGATTATTTTCATGGAATTTCCCTCCCTACAAATTTATCTTTTAACTTAAAATCAATATTTACTAATTTTGTTCTTTTAAACTATTCTCAAAATCAATTATCCACTTTTCTAATGTTTCTACTAATGCTAATTGTTGTTTGAACATTTGTTTTCCAACATTAGGAATATGTTGTCTATGAGATTGTCTTTCATTTAGTAATTCTTTTAATTCTAATATCTTTGATTTTATATTAGAAACAAGAATCTTTTTTTGTTCATCATCTACTAAATCTAAATTCGTGATAATAATATTAAAATCCAAATATAGACTAACATCAGAATTTGAAATATCATTCATAAGTTTATTAAAATAATCATTACCTTTGTTAGTAATAGTATATATTGCTTTATCTGGCATATTTCCCTCTTTCTCTTTATGGCTAACAATATATTCTTTTGATTCTAATTGTAATACTTTCTTATAAATAGACTGTTCACTAATTTTTACCCATCTTGGTATATTACGATATTCTATATTTTTTTTAATATCATAAGCACTTTGTGATTTTTGTTTAATAAGTCCTAATAATACCAAATCTATATTTGACATAATCTCTACTCCTTACTTAATATAATCTGTAACGCCAAGTCTATTTCCAAATGGATCTTCAAACTCGACTGCATTACCAGTTCCAATTTTAAAAGGCTCACTCAAAAATTTTATACCATTATTCAACATTTCTTTATAGAAGATTGCAACATCTTCTACTTCAAACCATATTGTAGGCTTTAAATTCTCAAATTTATTTTTGTCTTTTAAAATTATTGCAGGTTCTTCATTTCCAATATTATAAGCAACCATTCCCTTATCAGA
>JALFQD010000164.1 GCA_022785265.1 Clostridium sp.
ATCCTCCTCAGTAATACTAAAAATTCACAACACACAAGTTATTATATCACATGACTATTATTGAATAAAGATTTTTTATGCTTATTAAATTAAAAGAATAAATATATTATCACTCCTTAATGTATTAACGTCAAGTTATAAGAAAATAATATATTTATTCTAACATAATATATAGAAAAGATTTTTATAAAAATTTCAAAACTATTTCTATTAAATTTTTTAAAGATTTACTCCTAAAACCCCAGAAATTCCCCCAAGAAATATATCAAATATTAAATATACCAAGAAATTTTCTTGAAATGATACATTTCCCTTTATTAATCCAACAATTAAATTAGTCAAAAAAAAGAATAATATTCCTAAAATAATTCCTATTAAGAGTCCTTTACTTTCATTTTTCTTTGCAGCATAAATTCCACCTATTATTAATGAAATTGATAATATTATAGAATAAATGACACTATAACTTTTTTCACTTATCTCTAATTTCATCATAAAAATTGATAATATAATTAAAAATAATAATACTAAAAATAATGAACGTATTAATCCTTTTATTAATGACTTTATAAACTTAAATTTTTCCACAAAAACACCCCCCAATATTTCATTTTATGAAATGTTAGAGGGAATTATTAATTAAGCTTTCTTTTTTGCAACTTCTTCATCAAGTTTATTTGCTATTGCTTGCTTTGTAAATCTTAATCTTGTTTTATTAGGACCAGATTCTAATATTATTGAATCATCTTCTAAAGTTATTATTTTTCCAATAACTCCTCCTCTAGTCATAACCTTATCATTAACTTTTAATGAATTTAACATTTCATCATACTTTTTTCTTCTCCTTTTCTCTGGTAGCATCATAACTACATAAAAAAGTATCAAAACTACTATCATTGGAATAAATTGTATTAAAGTTGCGTACTTTTCCATTTTTCTTCTTCCTTTCAATCATATATTAAGCTTATGCTTCTTTCTAAGAAGTGTACAATGCTTTATGCAATTTTGTCAATACTAAGCTTTTCCATTCCATTCTTTAAGTTTTTGTTCCTTAAATTCTTTGAAGTATCCTCCATCAATGGCATTTCTTATGTCTTCCATTAGCTTATTATAAAAATATAAATTATGAAGAACACAAAGTCTCATTGCTAATAGTTCTTTAGCTTTAAATAAATGTCTTATATATGCTCTTGTATAATTTTTACATGCTGGGCATTGACATCCTTCATCTATAGGTCTTGTATCTAATTCAAATTTAGCATTCATAAGATTTATTTTTCCGTCTTTGGTAAATACATGCCCATGTCTTCCATTTCTAGCTGGAAGAACACAATCAAAGAAGTCAACACCTCTATCTACAGCTTCTAATATATTGCTTGGTATTCCAACTCCCATTAAATATATAGGCTTATCTTCTGGAAGATGCGGTACTACTGCATCTATAATTCTATACATTTCTTCATGGGTTTCCCCTACAGCTAATCCTCCTATTGCATATCCATCTAAATCCATTTTAACAATTTCTTTAGCATGCTCTATTCTTATGTCATCATATACTCCACCTTGATTTATTCCAAAAAGCATCTGCTCTTTGTTTATTGTACCTTCAAGGGAATTTAATCTGTCCATTTCTTTTTTACATCTTTCAAGCCATCTTGTGGTTCTTGCTACAGATTTTTCTACATACTCTCTTGTTGAAGGATTAGGAATACATTCATCAAAAGCCATTGCTATTGTTGATGCTAAATTACTTTGTATTTGCATAGATTCCTCAGGACCCATAAATATTCTTTTTCCATCTATGTGAGAATTAAAATATACTCCCTCTTCTTTTATTTTTCTCATCTTTGCTAATGAAAAAACTTGAAATCCACCTGAATCTGTAAGAATAGGCTTATCCCAATTCATAAATTTATGTAATCCTCCAAGCTTATAAACTACATCATCTGTTGGTCTTAAATGAAGGTGATATGTATTAGATAGTTCTACTTGACATCCTATTTCTTTTAAATCCATTGATGAAACAGCACCTTTTATAGCAGCTAAAGTTCCAACATTCATAAATACAGGGGTTTCTATAGTTCCATGAGGGGTAACAAATCTTCCTCTTCTTGCCTTACCATCTTTTTTTAATAAGGTATATCTCTTACTCAAAAAATTCACTCCTTCTATTTTTCAGTCGTATTTTTATTTTATGAACATAGCATCTCCAAATGAAAAGAATCTATACTTTTCTTTTACAGCAACATTATAAGCATTCATAACATTTTCTCTGCCAGCTAAAGTTGATACAAGCATTATAAGTGTAGATTCTGGAAGATGAAAATTAGTAATTAAATTATCTACAACTTTAAATTTGTATCCAGGATAAATAAATATATTAGTCCATCCACTTTGCTCTTTAACCATTCCATTTTCATCTCCTATAGTTTCAAGAGTTCTTGTTGATGTCGTTCCAACTGAAATTATTCTATTTCCTCTTTTCTTAGTTTCATTTATAATATCTGCACTTTCTTTTGAAAGCATATAAAACTCTGAATGCATATTATGTTTTTCTATATCTTCTACCTTTACAGGTCTAAAGGTTCCAAGACCAACATGTAATGTTAAATATACTATATTTACACCCTTGTCTTGAATTTTCTTTAGTAACTCTTTAGTAAAATGTAATCCTGCTGTTGGAGCTGCTGCTGAGCCTTCTTCTTTTGAATAAACAGTTTGATATCTTTCTTTATCATCTAATTTTTCATGAATATATGGTGGAAGAGGCATTTCTCCTAAAGAATCTAAAACCTGCTCAAATATTCCTTCATAATAAAATTCTACTATTCTATTTCCATTTTCTAAAACTTCTATAACTTCTGCTTTTAACAATCCATTTCCAAAAGTAAATCTTCTTCCCTCTCTTGCACTTTTCCCTGGTTTTGCTAAACATTCCCACTTATCACCTTCAACCCTCTTTAAAAGAAGGAATTCAATTTTTCCTCCAGTATTTTCTTTTTCGCCAATTAACCTTGCTGGCATAACTCTAGTATTATTTAAAACCAAAGTATCTCCCTTATTTAAATAATCTATAATATCATAAAATTTCTTATGCTCTATCTCTCCTGTTTTTTTATCTAAGACCATAAGTCTTGATTCATCTCTTTTTTCTAAAGGATGCTGAGCTATAAGCTCCTCTGGAAGATAAAAATCAAAATCACTTACCTTCATTAAAATTCACTACTCCTCATTAAAAAAACTTTTTTGTTCACTAATTATATTTTTATCTTTTCTAAAGCTTCTTCCTAAATGCTTATAAGCCTTTTCTGTTGCCACTCTTCCTCTAGGAGTTCTTACTATAAAACCTTTTTGAAGAAGATAAGGCTCATAAACATCTTCTAATGTTCCAAGTTCCTCTCCAATAAAGTATGATAAAGTTTCAATTCCTACAGGACCTCCATTAAAGTTGTCTATTATGGCTTCTAATATTTTATTATCAACTTTATCAAAGCCTTCATTATCAACTTCTAATAAGTTTAATGCTTCTCTTGCTTCTTTTAAGCTTATTAAATTATCTGAATAAACTTGTGAATAATCTCTTACTCTTTTTAATAATCTATTTGCCACTCTAGGAGTTCCTCTTGACCTTTTTGCTATTTCAATAGCTCCTTCTTCTGTAATATTACATCCCAAAACCATAGCACTTCTTATTACTATTTCCTTAAGTTGCTCTATTGTATAGTATTCCATAGCACAAAGTACTCCAAATCTATCTCTTAAAGGAGAAGTAAGCATACCTATTCTTGTTGTTGCTCCTATAAGAGTAAAGGAAGGAAGGTCTAATCTTATTGACTTTGCAGCTGCACCTTTTCCTATTACTATATCTAAAGCATAATCTTCCATTGCTGGATATAAAATTTCTTCTACACTTCTGTTTAATCTATGGATTTCATCAATAAACAAAACATCATTATCTTTTAATGTAGTAAGAATGGCAGCTAAATCTCCTGCTCTTTCTATTGCAGGTCCAGAGGTGATTTTTAAGTCACCTTTCATTTCCTTTGCTATTATATTTGCTAAGGTGGTTTTTCCAAGCCCTGGAGGACCGTATAAAAGAACATGGTCTAATGCTTCATTTCTTTTTTGAGCTGCTTTTATAAATATATTTAGCCTTTCTTTAACCTTATCTTGCCCAATATATTCATTTATTTTTTGAGGTCTTAAACTTAATTGACTATCTCCTTCTAGTTCCTCAGGTGTGATAATTCTTTCCATATAACTCCCCTGCTACTAAAAACATATACAAATATATATGCTAGATGATTCGGATAAATCTCACGATTTTATCTTACTGTTTCAATGTATCTGTTTTTGTTATAAATAACTACTTACATTTGGTATGATACTTCACAGTCGTAAATTCC
>JALFQD010000173.1 GCA_022785265.1 Clostridium sp.
TTGGAGGAAAGGCAAAATGACAAGAAAACAATTTGGTATTATTTTTACCCTACTTGGATTAATTGTATGTACTGCAGTACTTGCTGCTAAATTAAATAGTGAAGGGTTAAATGACCCTACAGATTTAGCTTCTGTATTTCCAGTAGAGGAAGCATCTTCAGAACTTGACGAGGAAACAGGAGCTAAGAGTGAAACAGAAACAGCAAAAACAGGAACTTCAGATTTCTTTTATGATGCAAGATGTGAAAGAGAGCAGTCTCAGGCAGCAACTGTAGCAACATTAAAAAGTGAAAGAGATACAGAAGGAATTTCAGAGCAGGATAAAACTAATCTTACAAATGAAATTCAAACCTTAGTTTTAAAACAAGAAAAACAAAATGTTATAGAACAAGGTATAAAAAATAAAGGTTATGAGGATTCTTTATGCCAAATTTCTGATGATGGAAGCAAAGCAAGTATTATTGTAAAGTCAGAAAATGTACTTAGTGAAACAGAGGCAGCCGAAATACAAGAAATAGTACAAAATGCTTCAAGTATTAAAGAGGTTATAATAGAAGTTAAAAATTAAAATTCATTGTAATATAAATTTTAATTTGATATAATTAGCCTAAGATTAATAGCTTTAAGTAAAAAAGCTTAGGAGGTCATAAAATGGAAGATTTAAATAACGAACAAACCGTTGGAATAGTAAAAATTTCTGATGAAGTAGTAAGTGTGATTGCAGGAATTGCAGCTGAAGAAATTGATGGAATAGTAGAATTTCATCATGGAGTTTCAAGCATATTTAAGGGTAAAAAAACTTCAGGAAAAACTGTTAAGGTAACATTAAATGAAAACAGTGCCTTAATTGAAATGGCAGTATCAGTTGAGTACGGAAGAAAGATACCAGATGTTGTAGCAAAAGTTCAAGAAAACATAAAAAGAACTGTTGAAGCTATGACTGGACTTTCAGTAGAAGCAGTAGACATATATGTACAAAATATATATATGCCAAAGAAAGAAGAGGAAGAAGAGTTAGAAGAGTAATTTTTTTAGGTTCTCTCTTTTATAGGGAGAGCCTATTATTTTTAAGAATTTATACCTTACTTATGAATATTTATTCACAAAACTGTGGAAGTAGTTTCTTCCTTATGATAAAATAATAAAAGCTGTTTATTATATAAAAATTGTGTCTATAATAAAAATAAGAGAAGAAAAAAGGAAGGAGTTTTTATGAATAGAAAAAAGTCAAGAGAAAAAGCAATGGAATTATTATTTAGCATAACATTAAGCAAAGATAGCGTCGAGGAAGCAATGGAAGTCTTTGTTGATAATTATGAAGGAAACATAAAAGAATTGGATTTAGATTACATAAAGGCTTTATTAGAAGGTGTTGAAGCTAATAAAAATGAGATAGATTCAATAATAGAGCGTAATCTTCAAAACTGGAAATTAGATAGAATATCTAAAATTAATCTTACAATTTTAAGAGTTGGGGTATATGAAATAGTATTTGATGAAAACATACCAAAAAAGGTTGCATTAAATGAAGCAATAGAGCTTGGAAAGATATATTCAGATGAAAAATCTGTTTCATTTATAAATGGAGTGCTAGATAAGGTTTTAAAAGAAGCTTAAATTATAAAAAATTAAAAAAGAATATCAGGAGGGAGTAAAATGGGAGAAATAATAAATGGAAAAGAAGTAGCACTTAAAGTTAAAGAAGAAATAAAAGGCTTTACTGAAGGAAAAAAAGAAGAAGGAAAGAGAATGCCTAAAATTGCTTCCATTTTAGTTGGAGATGATGGAGGCTCTATTTACTATATGAATAACCAAGAAAAAGTTTCAACTTCTCTTGGAGTGGATTTTAAAAAAGTTGTTTTAGATAAAAATATAACTGAAGAAGAGCTTATAAATACAATAGATAATTTAAACAATGATAATGAAGTAGATGGAATAATTCTTCAGTTACCTCTTCCAAAGGGACTTAATGAAAAAAAGGTTATTAAAAAAATATCTCCAAGCAAGGATATAGATTGTTTAACCTTTGAAAGTCAAGGAAAGTTATATATGGGAGAACCAGAATTTTTACCATGTACTCCAAATTCAGTAGTAACTCTTTTAAAAAGTTTAAATATACCTCTTGAGGGAAAAGAAGTTGTTGTTCTTGGAAGAAGTAACATAGTAGGAAAGCCTGTAGCACAGCTTTTATTAAATGAAAATGCAACTGTTACAATATGTCATTCAAGAACTAAAGATTTAAAAGAAGTGACAAAACGTGCTGATATCTTAGTAGTAGCTATTGGAAAGCCAAAATTTTTAGATGAGACCTATGTAAAAGATGGAGCAATAGTTATAGATGTAGGGACTTCAAGGTTTGAAGGAAAGATAACAGGAGATGTTGACTTTGATAAAGTTATAGAAAAAGCATCATACTTAACTCCTGTTCCTGGAGGAGTTGGTGCATTAACAACAACACTTCTTGTAAAAAATGCTTGTGAGGCTTATAAAAACCATGAAAATTAAAACATTATCTGTAAGTGAGGTTTCTAATTATTTAAAGAAAATTATTGATAATGACTTTATATTAATGAATCTCTCTGTAAAAGGAGAGATTTCTAATTTAAAATATCATTCTAGTGGTCACATATATTTTTCTTTAAAGGATGAAGGAAGTAAAATAAATGCAATTATGTTTAGAGACGATAAATCTTCTTTAAATTTTAAATTAGAAGAAGGAATGAGCATAATAGTTAAAGGACGTATTTCTATTTATCCTGCTAGTGGAAGTCTTCAGCTTTATGTAAAAAGTGTAGAACAAGAAGGAGAAGGAAATCTTTTTATTAAGTTTGAAAAATTAAAAGAAAGACTAAATAAAGAAGGATATTTTAATGAAGAACATAAAAAGCCTATTCCTGTATTTCCAAAAAGAATAGGAATAATAACCTCAGAAACTGGTGCAGCAGTAAGGGATATAATAAATGTTTCAAGAAGAAGAAATTCTTTAGTTGATTTAATTTTATATCCAGCTCAGGTTCAAGGAAAGGATGCTTATAAAACTCTTATAGATGGAATAAGATATTTTGATGAAAATAAATCTGTAGATGTAATAATCCTAGGAAGAGGAGGAGGCTCTATAGAGGAGCTTTGGAATTTTAATGAAGAAGATTTAGCTAAAGAAATTTTTAAATGTAAAATTCCAATAATATCAGCTGTGGGTCATGAAACAGATTTTACTATTTCTGATTTTGTATCAGACTTAAGAGCAGCAACACCTTCTCAAGCAGCTGAAATAGCAGTACCATTAGAAGAGGATTTATATTTAAATATAAAGGGAGCAGAGGAATTTTTAAATAAAGAAATTAAAGGATTATTATTAAAAGAAAGAGAAAAGGTAAAGTCCTTAGAAAAAATGATAAATTTACAGTCTCCTAAAGAAAAGATAGTAAATTCTTATATTGAAATAGATAATTTAAAGAAAAGATTAAATAGTAAAATATTATCTAAAATTTATATAGAAAAAGAAAAGCTAACAGGAATAAACAATCTTTTAATGGCTAATAATCCTATTAGCTTACTTAATAAAGGATATGCTATAATAGAGGATGAAAAAGAAATTATAAAATCCATAGAACAACTTAAAAATGATAAAGACATAGAGATAACATTAAAAGATGGTAAGGTTAATGGACATTTTATCATAAATAAAGAGTAGTGTTTTGGTAGGAGGAGTTTATGGCAAAAAAAGAAACTTATGAAGATATGATGTTAAAGCTTCAAAATGTTTTATTATCTTTAGAAGAAAATGATTTAACTTTAGATGAATCTATGAAAGCATATGAAGAAGGGACTAAGCTTGTTAATAAATTATACAAGGTTTTAGATACCTTAGAAGGAAAAATTTCTGTTATAAAAGATGAAAAAGAAGTGGAGTTTAAAGATAAAAATGAGAATAGATGATTGTAAAAAAGATATTGAAACTTATTTAAAAAATTATTTTAATGGAAGAGAATCATATAATAAGCTTATTTATGAAGCAGAAAGCTACAGCTTAAATATGGGAGGCAAGAGGATAAGACCAATACTTATGCTTCTTGTATATAATATATATAAAAATTCATATAAAGAAATTTTAGAAATGGCAGCTTCTATTGAAATGATTCATACTTATTCTTTAATCCATGATGACCTTCCAGCTATGGATAATGATGATTTAAGACGTGGAAAGCCTACAAATCATAAAGTATTTGGTGATGGAATAGCTACTTTAGCAGGGGATGCCCTTTTAAATGAAGCTATGATAATAATGATGAATTATTCACTAAAAAATGGAGAAAAGGCTTTAAGAGCCTCAAAAGAAATAGCAGAAGCAGCAGGGTCTGAAGGTATGATAGGAGGCCAGGTTGTAGATATTATAAACGAAGGAAAAAATGAAATCTCTGAAGATGAACTAAAGTATATGCATGCTAAAAAAACAGGAGAGCTTATAAGAGCATCTATTGTGTCAGGTGCTATATTAGGAGAAGCACCAGAAGAGGATATAGAAAAGCTCGATTTATTTGGAAGAAAGCTTGGCTTGGCATTTCAAATAAAGGATGACATTTTAGATGTAACTGGCTCCACAGAAAAATTAGGTAAGAAGGCTCATGCAGATGAAGAGTTAAATAAATGTAATTTCATAACAATGTATGGTTTAGAAAAGTGTGAAAAGTTATGTAAAGACTTAACCTATGAAAGCATATCTTTATTAAATTCAATTACTAAAGATACTTCTTATTTAAAAGAATTGACTTTAAGTTTATTAGAAAGAGAATACTAAAAAGAGGAAATGATTATATGAGCAATTATCTAGAAAGTATGAATTTCCCCGAAGATATAAAAAAGTTAGATGATGATGAGCTTTTAAAATTAGGAGAAGAAATTCGTGAATTTCTTATAAAAAGTGTATCAAAAACTGGAGGGCATTTATCTTCTAATTTAGGGGTTGTAGAACTTACATTAAGTCTTTTTAAGACCTTTGATATTGGAAGGGATAAACTTATATGGGATGTAGGTCATCAAAGTTACATACATAAAATTCTTACTGGAAGAAAAGATGATTTTAAAAACCTAAGAAAAAAAGATGGCTTAAGTGGGTTTCCTAAAAGAAATGAAAGCATATATGACTGTTTTCAAACGGGACACAGTAGCACATCCATTTCAGCAGCTCTTGGAATGGCAAGGGCAAGGGATATAAAAAAAGAAAATCATAATGTAATAGCAGTAATAGGAGATGGGGCTTTAACTGGAGGATTAGCCTTTGAAGCATTAAATGATATAGGATTTAAAAAGACTAAAATGATTATAGTAATAAATGATAATCAAATGTCTATAGCAAAAAATGTAGGAGGCTTATCTAATTATTTAAATAAACTTAGGATGAAGCCTAAATACAATAAGATAAAAGCAAAGCTGAATAAAGAATTAAGTAAATCTAAGGGCGGAAAAGTTATTTTAAATAATATGTCTAAATTAAAAAATGGTTTAAAAAGTCTTGTTGTTAATTCCATGCTATTTGAAGATATGGGACTTAAGTATATAGGACCTATTGATGGTCATGATATAAAATTAATGAATGAAGTTTTTGGTATGGCAAAGAACATTGATGGACCTGTGATAGTTCATACTATTACTAAAAAAGGAAAAGGGTATGAATTTGCAGAAAAAAGTCCTTCAAAGTTTCATGGAATTTCACCATTTAACTTAGAAAATGGTGAACCATGTAGCAGTTCTTGTGAAACTTATTCAAAAGCCTTTGGAGAGGCTTTAAATAAAATTGCTAAAGAAGATAAAGATGTAGTTGCAATCACTGCAGCTATGCCAGATGGAACAGGGCTAAGGGAATTTTCAAAGAATTTTCCTAAAAGATTTTTTGATGTGGGAATAGCAGAAGAACATGCAGTAACCCTTTCAGCAGGAATGGCTGCAAGTGGTTTAAAACCTGTATTTGCAGTATATTCTACATTCCTTCAAAGAGCTTATGATGAAATTATTCATGATGTATGCATACAAAACTTGCCTGTGGTTTTTTGTATAGATAGAGCAGGGGTTGTGGGTGAGGATGGAGAAACTCATCAGGGAATATTAGATATTTCATATTTATCTACAATGCCTAATATGACTATTGTGGCACCAAAGTGTTTAAGAGAAGTTGAACCTTTGTTAAGATGGGCTTTAAATAAAAAAACTCCTGTTGCAATACGTTATCCTAAGGGTGGAGATAAATTAAAGAACATTCCAGTTTTAAATAACATTAATTATGGGAAATGGGAAGTTTTAAATGAGGGAGAAAATTTAGCTATAATAGCATGTGGAAAAACTACACAGTTTGCTATTGAGGCTTTAGATAAATTAAGAGAAAAAAATATAAATCCAACAATAATAAATGCTGTATTTATTAAACCAGTTGATGAAGAAAAAATAAAATACTTAGCAGAAAATAATTTTGATATTATAACAGTAGAAGATAATATGAAGCAAGGTGGTCTTGGAAGTATAATTTTAAATTCATTAAATAATTATAATTATAAGGGTACTATGAAAATATTAGCCTATGAAGATAAATTTATTGAGCAGGCTTCTGTTGATATTATTTATAAAGAGAATTTTTTAGATAGTGATGGAATTGTAAAAACAGCTTTAAGTTTATCTGATAAAAAGGAGTAAATTACATGGCAGAGAAGAAAGAAAGACTTGATGTATTATTAGTAAATAAAGGAATAATAACTTCAAGGGAAAGAGCTAAATCTTGTATAATGGCAGGAGAAGTCTTTGTAAATGGTCAAAGAGTTGATAAAGCAGGAGAAAAGGTTTCTGTTGATTCACAAATTGAATATAGAGGAGAAAAGCTTAAATATGTAAGTCGTGGAGGTCTTAAGCTTGAAAAAGCTATGAAGGTATATCCTATAACCTTAGAGGAAAAGGTATGTATGGATATTGGAGCATCAACAGGAGGCTTTACAGATTGTATGCTTCAAAATGGAGCTAAAAAGGTATTTTCAGTTGATGTAGGATATGGACAGTTTGCATGGAAGCTTAGATGTGATGAAAGAGTTGTCTGTATGGAAAGGACAAATATAAGATATGTAACACCAGAAGATATTGGAGAGCTTTTAGACTTTGCTTCAATAGATGTTTCTTTTATATCATTAAGAACTATTATGCCAGCAGTAATAAATCTTTTAAAACCAAATGGAGAGGTTGTAGCACTTATAAAACCTCAGTTTGAGGCAGGAAGAGAAAATGTTGGGAAAAAAGGTGTTGTGCGTGATATTGAGGTTCATAAAGATGTTGTAAGAAATATTGTTGAATTTTTATTAAATCATAATCTTAATGTTTTAGGACTAAGCTACTCACCAATTAAAGGACCAGAAGGAAATATTGAATATTTAGTATATTTTACAAAAGATTTAAATAAAGAAAGTTCATTTAGTATGGAAGAGATAGATAAGGTCGTAGAAGCTTCCCATACAGAAATTTAAGCTTTAAGTGGGGGACATTATGAAAAGGATAGGTATAGCTATAAATCCTTCTAAGGACAATGAAAATAAAATATTAAATATGGTAAAAGATAAATTTAATGAAAAGTTTGATTTAGAGGAAATAATAGTTTTTAATTCTTATGAAACTAAAAACTTAAGTTTACATAAGGCTTTAGATTTAATTGTAGTATTAGGTGGAGATGGCACTCTTTTAAATGTAGCAAGAGAAATGAGTAAAAAAGCTTATAAAATCCCTATCTTTGGAATAAATATTGGAAATTTAGGCTTTTTATCTAGTATAGACATTTCAGAAATTGACAAAGCTTTAGATAAGCTTAAAAATAAAGAATATTCTTTAGAAAAAAGAATGCTTTTAAATTGTAGCCAAGAAAATAAAAAACCTCTTATAGCATTAAATGATGTGGTAGTTGCAAGAGGAACTTTATCTAGAATAGTTAAATTTGAAATATTTATTGATGGAAAATCTTACTCTACATTTAAAGGAGATGGGCTTATAATTTCAACACCTACAGGTTCTACTGCTTATTCATTTTCAGCAGGAGGACCATTTGTATATCCTAATTTAGATTTAATGGTCTTAACTCCTATATGTCCTCACACAAAGAGTATGCAACCTATGATAATAAGTGGGGAAAGCACAGTTGAGATAATCCCTGAAAATGGAGAAGAAGAAATATATTTAACTGTAGATGGTCAAAAAGCTACAAGAATTAACCAAAGAGAACATATAAAAGTATGCAGGGCAGAAAAACATGTTCAAGTGCTTTTATTTGATGATTATGATTACTTTAAGGTATTAAGAACAAAAATCCTTAATAATTCTAGAGAATAAAGTTGGTGATTTATATTGAAATCAAAAAGACATGTTAAAATTTTAGAAATAATTGAAGAAAAAGAAATTGAAACTCAAGAGGAACTTGCAGAAGCTTTAAAAGAAAGTGGATTTGATGTTACTCAGGCAACAGTATCAAGAGATATAAAGAACCTAAAGCTTGTAAAAATGCAAGGAGAGGATGGAAAGTATAGATATAGAGCTCCTAATGTAAAATCATTAAATATATCAGATAAGCTTACAACTATACTTTCAAATCTTACTTTATCTGTGGAAAGAGTAGATAAATTTGTAGTTGTAAAAACAGTATCAGCAGGAGCAGCACCAGTAGCTGAGGCTATTGATAGTTCAGGATTTTCTGATATTGCAGGAACTATTGCTGGGGAAAATACAATTTTTATATTAATGAGAAGCAATGATAGTGCAGAAGAGTTAGTTAATATAATAAAAAAATTTATTTCCTAGAAAATTTGAGGTGGAGAAATGTTAATTCAATTAAATATTAAAAATTTTGCTTTAATTGAAGAGATAAAAGTAGAATTTGATGATGGTTTTAATATCTTATCTGGTGAAACAGGAGCAGGTAAATCTATTCTTATAGATGCTATTGATTATGTTTTAGGGGGAAAATTTTCAAAATCTTTAATAAGAACAGGAGAAGAAAAAACCTTTGTTGAGGCAATATTTTCAATAGATAATGAATTTGTTAAAAAAGAATTAGATGAATTAGATATTGAATATGAGGATATAATAATAATAAGTAGAGAATATACAATAAGTGGTAAAAGCATTATTAAAGTTAATGGAAAAAGTCTTATCATATCTCAATTAAAAAAGATAAGGGAAAAGATTTTAGATATACATGGACAACATCAAAACCAAACTCTCTTAGATAGAGGAAGTCATATAATATATCTTGATAATTTTATAGGAGATAAAATTAAAGAGCCTTTAAAAAAATTTAACGAATTAAGAGAAAGGCTTAATGAAATAAAAGCTAAAATTTCAAAGATAAATGGCAATGAAGATAGAGAAAAGCTTATTGATTATACAAAATTTCAAATTGATGATATAAAAAAGGGAAATTTAAGAGTAGGAGAAGAAGAAGAGCTTAAAGAGGAATTTAACTATCTTTCTAATGCTGAAAAAATTAATAATTCATTAAAGCTAAGCTGTGAGCTTCTTAACTATAGAGATGATGGAAATTCAGTTTTAGAATCTTTATCAAGGGTTATTTCTGAACTTTCTTCTGTAGAAAAAAATTCACAGGTAATTGGAGAGAAAAAAGCTGTTATAGAAGAAGCTTATTATAACATAGAAGAGGTTTCAAGAGAGCTTAGAGACATTGCAGAGGATACTGTTTATGATGAAAACAAGCTTGAAAAAATAAATGAAAGAATTTATGAGATAAATGGCTATAAAAAGAAATATGGAAATACCATAGAAGAGGTTATAGAATATTTTAATAAGCTTAAAGAAAACTACAATGAACTTGTTAATGCAGCTGAAATACTTAAAGAATTAGAAGAAGAAGAAAAACATGTTTTAAATGAAATGAAAACTGTTGGAGATACTATTCATAAAATAAGAGAAAAATTTAGTGAAATATTAAAAGAAAGCCTTTTAAAAGAGTTAGCTTATGTAGGACTTGAAAAATCTACTATGGAAATACAAGTTAAACTATGCGAAAATTATAATGAAAGAGGATTTGATGAAGTAAGTTTTTTAATATCAACAAATACTGGAGAGCCTGTAAAACCACTTGAAAAAGTGTTATCAGGTGGTGAACTTTCAAGAATAATGCTTGCATTTAAGTGTGTTTTTGCAGATAAAGATGGAATATCTACATTAATCTTTGATGAAATAGACACAGGTGTAAGTGGAGCAGTTGCTCAAAGAATAGGGGAAAAGATGTATCAGGTATCATTAAACCATCAAGTTTTATGCATTACTCATCTTCCACAAATAGCTATTTTATCAGACCATCATTATTTTGTTTCTAAAAGTATAAGAGATAACAAGACATTTACAAATATAAAAATTTTAAACAAAGATGAAAAAATTCACCAAGTAGCAACTATGCTTGGAGGAAATGAGGTTACTAAAGCAACCTATGAAAATGTTAAAGAAATGCTAAAGCTTTCAGAAAATAAAAAAAATGAAATAAAAGTTTATAAAAATACATAACTAATTGAATAAAAGGAAAAAATAAAATCACATACCATATGTGATTTTATTTTTTTAATTTTTGTCTTTTATAGAAAAGAAACAATAGCATATAAAAAGAGTTTAAAGGGAAATTTAAAGTTAGAAGCATAGTAAGGAGGAGATAAAATGAGAAAAAATATAATAAA
>JALFQD010000227.1 GCA_022785265.1 Clostridium sp.
TTAATGCCACACAAATTCATTTATCAATTATTGATATAAAACTTGCTTTATTGTTTATTTTATATGTATATAAATATTATTCATATTGAGATTTTTTATTAGTAATAACTACTTTTCTCATATAACAGCCACCATCAAAGTGGTTTATACATTCACCACATCTTATGCATTTTTCATCTATGATTTTATATGTATCATTTATTTTGCCTGATTTTAATTCATTTTCATGTGCATGTTTTTTTACTATTATTGCATTTTGTTTGCATATGCTTTCACAAGCTAGGCATCCTAAACACATTTGATATTTAGTTAATTGACAGTCTATTCTTTGTTTGATACTTCTTATGCTTTTCCCTTTAGGAATTTTTATAATGGTAACTTTTAATTCTTTGCTTCCTATTTTTCCTTGAAGTCTTAATATTGGATTTCCTATCTTGTCAGTTACATAGACTTGTCCCAACCTTGAATTTCCCATTTCTTTATTTATCCACCCAAAAGGCTTAAAAAATTCATATAGTTCTTCTGAAATTGGCTTATTTAATTCATAATTAAAACTTTCTTTTTCTGTTGCACAAGGTTTAAATTCTACAAAAATCTTTTCACTATATTCAACTCCATTTCCACCTTGTCTAGCTTTCCACATTCCATCATCTACATATACTTCTGGGTCTTTTTTACCTACTTTAATTGCAAAACTAATAAGTTGGTCTCTCCATTTTTTTGATTGCTCTGGCATATATATTTTTGATAGATACTGTGCCCATAAAGTATTATTAGGACAACACCAGCATCCTACTCTTGAATATCCAAATCTATATGCATCGTTAAAATCTATTCCTGTTGTTAAGATATATAACCAAACATCAAAATCAATCCAATCTATAATTGGAGAAACAACATTTTGTTTAGTTATTTTAGGACTATCACTTACCCTGTCATATTTATTTCTTGAAGCTGATTCACTTCTTCTAATTCCATAGAATGTTAATATATTTTTTTTATCTTTAAAAACTGAATTTATTTTTTTAGTGATTGCACCTGTCTTAAATACAGTACAACACCAACGCATAACACGGCTTGGAGGTCCTATAACTTCACACATATCATAAAAGTTCTTATCTTTATTTCTAGCAGATAAGAATGGTGTTTTTGTATGTTCACTTTTAAATCTTTTTGCATACTCATAAGTAAAAGGAAATTCTAAAGTTGTATCTCCAAAAATATGTATTATACTAGGATTTCCTAAAGCTCTCATTACTAAACTGCTTACAATGGTACTATCTTTTCCCCCTGAAAAAGATACAAAAGTTTCATCATCACTATAATTTTTCTTTTGTTCTTTTATAAAGTCAACTGCTTCTGTAACTAAAAAATTATATCTATTGCTATTTATCTTTATGAATTTGTTTATATATTTTTGAAAAACTTCATAACTATTTTTAGATTTATTTTTTTCTAATTGTTCTATTACCCTATTAGGATCCATTTCCATAAGTTTGTTTTGTTTAATTGTTATTTTTGTTCCATCAATTATATACCTACTACTAGAAACTGCCCAAACTGAAGAATCCTTGTATTTAAAAGGTTCTCCTAAAAGTATTTCTAACATAAGCCTTTCCTCTGGAAAAACTGGTCTTATATCAGTTCCTATTTCCTTGCCATGCTCTCCACAACAGCTACAAACCTCTTCATATATAGGCACATTACAATTTTTACACCAATATATCTTAGATTTTGCAATAGTTCTTTCCCCACAAATGGCACAACTACTACTTTCACACTCTATCTTACATTCTTTACAATAATATTTAATCATTATTTATCCTCTTTATTTCAATGTTAAAATCACACCTATTTACTTAAATTTTTATTAATTGTTTACTCTATGAAAACTATAAATATAATTAAATTTTAACACATATTTACTTATTATTAAATTATTTTTATTGATATTTTTAATATAAATACCTTATTGTTAAATAAAAATATGATAAATTTAATAAAAGTAGTGATAAAATAAACTAAATATGATAAAATATAAATGTCAAGTGAAGAAAAGTGAATTTGCGCAACCCCAAAAGCTCCTAAAAAAGGGGGTAGATTGCGCAGAATCTTAAAAACTTGAAAAAATGGCTTGAGCACTAGCTTTTAAAGGATTTTCCAAAAATGCGCAACCTAAAAATACACCCTAA
>JALFQD010000260.1 GCA_022785265.1 Clostridium sp.
CACATCCATTATTAATTAATAAGATTCTTATATTATTACCAATATCACGATTTCCAATAGCATTCAAATCATAAAAAAATGCCAAATCTCCTACTACACAAAAATGCAATTTAGATTTATTAACAAGAGATGAACCTATTAGAGTTGAAACAATACCATCAATTCCAAACCCACCAGTATTGCAATAACATGAAATTGTTGGAGATATCTCGAAGAAATTCCAACTACGTAAAGAATTCAAAATACCTAAATGTAATATACTATTTTCAGGCAACAACTTTGAAGTATTTTGTGCTATCCATATATTAGAAAATGGTAATTCGGGAATGTTACTTTCAATTTGTTGATATATCTCTTTGCAATTTGTGTAATAAGAAGTATCTAATAAATTCTTTGAATCCATTTCATTATATTTTTCAAAAAAATCTACTTCATCCATATCAAATAAATATTCTAATTTTTTAAATCTATCTCTAATTTGACCATCAGGATTAACTCTCCAAACTTTTGAAGGAATAACTCTCATATATGCTCCAGATATTTCACCCATATCAATTAAAAGTTCCATCTTTTGAGTTTGGTCCTCATGGTTAACTTGTCCACTTACAAGATTGTACTGTACACGATACTTTCCATTATAATTACTTGTATGATCACATAAAACAACACCATTATACTTTTCGCAGAATTTTTCTACTGCTTCAGTTAAACGTTTTGTCCAAACCGCATGTACTCCAACAAAAATTGCAACTTTAGATTCTTTTATTTCTGGGAATTTTTCTTTTGTAGTTATACGATAAATTACTCTTGATTTAGGTAACTCCTTTACTGAAAAATCACGACAATATGTAGTAACCAAATTAATGTGTACTGGTCCTCCACCCCTATGTTTTAAAGCTAAAAGTGCAGTATTAATTTTAACATTACAAGCCCATTCATCTTCTTCATCATGTATTATTGGTATCTCTGTACTAAATACTGCAATATCATTTTGAATATTTGAACGATCAATAACTTGTGGAACAAGTTGACCTATTCTACCAGTTCGTTGTGTACTTGTAATTGCTAAAATTGGTAACTTTCTATAAAAAGCTTCTGTAAGACCTGGAACATAATTTCTAGAAGCAGTTGCTCCTGTACAGCTCAAGGCAACAGGTTCTCCACTTTCATCAGCAAGTCCACATGCCATATATGCAGCAGAACGTTCATCTACAGCAGAATACATTTCAAACCATGGATCTTGTTGTAAACTTGCAACTACAGTTACATTTGTTGCTCCTGGACTCACAACAACTTTTTTAACTCCTTGCATTTTCATTAAATAAATTAACATTTGAACATTACGTTCTGCACTATAAAAATTTTCCATAAAGTATCTCCTTCCATTTTTGATTTTGTTGAATTAATATTATATAAATACCAACTTCAATAATGCTTTTTCTCTTTTTCACCAATAACAATTATTACATAAGATTTAAATTTATATAATCAAACAATAATTTTAAATTATACTAATTCTATTAAATGCAAATATGCCTTTTTTTATGTGAGTTAAACAAAAATAATGTATCAAACATTAAAAATAAGTAAGCATTTTTCAAAGCATTTATTGTATAAACTTTACCGATTATCAAACTTCTTACATTATCATACAAAAGATTTAATCTTATGTCAACTTCTTAAATTTTAAGTTCAGATAAATGTAGAAAAATTTAGAATTCATCACTTTATAAATTTAATAGTTTTATATGTTTATGATATTTTATTATATAAAATATTCAAAGTAAAAACTATATTTATAGTTTATTTTTTTAAGTTAAATATATTGTTTGTCATTAGTTATTATGTGCTAAACATTTGATTATAAAGTTATTGACAGTAAAACTTCATTATAATAGAATTTTTTTAGGGAGTTACTAACATTATAAGCCAAATATTTTTCTTTTATTTGATGTATTCAGAAAGGATGTGAAAAGTGAAACTGTCCTATAAATAACATAAGTTTTATTTTTTTACATGACAGTTTTATAAAATTATGATTAAAGATTTAATTTATACTATTCCCCATGACAAACATACTAGTGAGGATATAAACGCTATTTTACTAGCTCATCCTGAAATAAAATTTGTTTCATTTGTTGGTGTTGACTTATCTTGCAATGATACTGATGAAAAAATACCTGTGAAATTATTTCTTGAAGATTTAGAAACAATTTTACATGGTGTTGCAATTCAAACTGATGGTTCATCAGTTGTTCTTCCTGGAATAGCAACACTTAATAATGCTAAAGTTGATATGATTACTGACTTAGATAGCAAGTGGTTTGTAGATTATAACTATGACCATATAGATTTAGAAACTCAAAAACCTATTGGAACTTTAAGAATTCCTTGTTTCTTATATCATACAAATAAACCAGTAGACTCAAGACATATTTTAAAATCAGCAGTGACAAGCTTTAAAGATAATTTGTGGAAAATTTTCTCTGATAAACCAGAGGTTTTAGAAGCTTATGGAATAACTAAAGATGATATTGCTGAAATAAACATTACTTCTGCTACTGAGCTTGAATTTTGGGTTAAAACACCTAATGACAAGGCTGAAGTAGAAGAGCTTTATACATCTGAAGTTTTACATGAACATTATTGGACTAGAACAAAAGGAAGTGTAAGAACTGCATTAGAAGAATCTTTACTTCTTATGGAAGCTTATGGCTTTGAACCAGAAATGGGACATAAAGAAGTGGGAGGAGTTAAGGCAAAGCTTACTTCAAATGGTCAATTTACTCACATAATGGAGCAGATGGAAGTAGACTGGAAGTTCTCTGATGCCCTTCAAGCTGCAGATAATGAATTATTCATAAAAATATTAATTCAAGAAACCTTTAGAAGAAATGGTCTTGAAGTTACATTTATGGCAAAACCAATGGAAGGAATAGCTGGTTCTGGTATGCATGTACATCTTGGTGTAAGCTTAAAACTTAAAGATGGTAATAGAATTAATTTATTCCATGCTACTAAGGAAGATTTCTTAAGTGCTATTGGATATGGTGCTTTAATGGGACTTCTTAAAAATTATGAAGTAATAAATCCATTTATATCATCAACAAATAATGCTCTTAGAAGATTAAGACCTGGTTTTGAAGCTCCAATATGTACTGTTACATCTTTAGGATTAAGCCCTTCAAATCCTTCAAGAAACAGAAGTATTCTTATTGGACTTATAAGAGACTTAGCAAATCCAAAGGCTACAAGATTTGAATTACGTTCTCCAAATCCACACTCAAATGTTTATATAGTTATGGCTGTATCTTATATGGCTATGCTTGATGGTATATTATATGCTGTAAACAATAATAAAACAGAAGAAGAGCTTTTAAAAGAGTTGTCAAAACAAGCTGGTGAAGAAGCTGATTATCTTGAAAAAGATAGAGCATATAGAAGTGAAGAGGATGTATTTGAACACTTTACAGTTGAAGAAAGAAACAAATTATTTGGAAAAGCTCCAGCTACTGTTTATGAAAACTTAACAGCTCTTGATAAATATCCTGAAAAATTAAAAGTTCTTAAGAGAGATAATGTTTTAGATGATACTTTAATTAATAGTTTTAAAATAGCTACACTTCAAAGATGGACTACTGAGATAACCAAAAGAGTTATTGGTGGATATATGAATGAAATTCGTTCATTTGTTCCTCTTCATTCTTTAGATAAAGCTTTAGACCTTGATATATCAAATTGGATGAAAATAAATGACCTAAGACATTATATAATGAAAGATACTTACACTTCTAAAGGATTATTCACTAAAATAAAGGAAGCTTTTGAAAATGAAAATTATTCAGAAGCATCTAAATACTATTTAGAACTTGAAGAAAAAATGGAAATTTTAAGAGAATTATATTCTTCTTATAAGAAAAACCTTTTAGATATTTAACCTAAAAATATATAAATTATATAATATTTAAAATTAAAAAATATTGCACTAATTAGAAGACGTAGGGAGCTTAAATCCTACGTCTTTTATCATAAAATAATATGTTGCTTATTTATAATTTTAAACTAATACGGATTTTTTAATAGAACAACTATTATATCTTAAAGGAGTATTTTCTATGATATATTCTGCTTCTTTATAGTTTTTTGCTTTGAAAACTATCGTCCACCCTTCTTTAGTGTGTTTTCCTACACACATTAAATACCTTTTATCATAAGATTTTTTTAATCCATCTTTATCTATTATAAGACTTCTTATCTCACCTATAGTTTTAATATTTAATTTAACAAAAACATCACTTGTATTCATATTATTTAACCTCCTTTATGCGAACATATGTTTACATTCTCATTATAAAGAACCTTCGTTCTCATGTCAATATTATTGTTCTATTAATATTATTTATTAATTCAAAAATTTATACATAAACACTTAAATTGAATAAATTATCAAGTTTAATAATTTATTAATAAAATTCAAAATATTATATCAAAATACTAATATTTTCTAGGAATATGATAAAAGACTAGAGAATTTTTTCTCTAGCCTTAATTTTTTTATTTAAATTTACTTAACAACATAATTCATAGATTTTCTTGTTACTTTCTCATTTGAATCTTTGACATCTACATATAGTGTTTTGTTTCCTGTAGACTTTGTTGTCCATACTGTAATATTTGATGTTGAGTAATTTTGAATAATGAACCAATTTCCTGATTCATCTTTTATCAAAAATTTATATTGTAATGTTCCTGTTCCTGTTGCTTTTGCTGTTAATGTTACTTGGGTTCCACTTGCTTGTGGTGATTGTTTACTTGCTATAAAGCTACTTATTACTGGTGATAATGATTGTCCTTTTACTTCAACATAGCAAGTTGATTTTGTTTCTCCATCTGCAGATATTGCAGTTATTTCAGCCTTTCCTTCTGAAATTCCTTTTATATTTCCATCATTATCTACAGTAGCTACATCTATATTATTAGATAACCATATAATAGATTTATCTGTTGCATCTGTTGGAAATACTTCTGCTGACAATTTCTCGCTTCCTCCAATGTTTAATGTAATATTATTTTTATTTAACTTAATTTCTGATATCTTTGTTGGTTCAATCTTTAAGTCAATTCCATTATTATATGTGAATATTTCTGGTGAAGATGTTTCTATTTCTAAGTGGAAATTTTTATTTGTATATGAATTTTCAAATAAAAGATATTTTTCTGGAATATTAAAGTTTACTTCTTTACTTTCATTTATATCTAAAGCATTTATAGATATAGTTTCTATCTTTTCTCCTAAAATACTATCTTTATAAAGAGTTACCTTTATATTATCAGCTTTGTCATATCCATTATTTTTTATTATTGTTGATATTTTACCTGTATTTTTATTTATACTACTACTTTCAAAGCTTAAATCTGAATAAGAAAAACTTGTTTTTGAAATATTATTATCTAAATTACTTTCTTCATACTCCATAGATTCAATCAAAAGCTTTATATTTAAATTTTTTAAATTCTGTGGCAATGTATATGATACACTTATTTCCTTTGTTTCACCTGCTTTAATATCTTCTAATATATCATAACTACCTAATACATTATTATCATTATCCATTAATTTTGCTCTTAACTTAGAAACATCTTTTAAACTATTATTTTTAACATTTGTACTTAATGTTATATTATTACCAGCCTTAACTTCGCTCTCATCATAAGTTAAGAATTCATCTGAAATTAAATCAAAATTATTGTAAGCCTCTGCTACTACTAAGTCAGTTTTTTGATTGCTTCCTGTATTATCAGTTTCAAAGACATTTAATGCCATAACAACTTGTCCATTGTTATCTAAAACAGTTGAAGCTTTTCTTATATACTTACCATAATTTATTATTGATACAATATCAGACCATTCTCCATTATTATAATAAGAAGCTACTACTTCACTTTTTCCTTCATCTTTTTCTATATAAGTTATGAACTTATTTGTACCATTTTCTAATATAGTAAAATCATTTAAATTTCCTGAAAAACCTGTTTCTTTAATATTAGACTTATCAAGCACATTTATCATCTTAAGTGTTCCATTTGAATTCCAATAAAGGTTATCTCCTTCAAATTGTAGCTTTGTATCATCAACATTATTATCAGTTATTTGAGATATTAAATTATCCTCTATTATAAATATTTCACTATCACCATTTGTTGATATATCTCCATCCTTATCTGCTGAATATGACACAAAATTCTTGTTATTAATATATGAAGAATCTAAATCTAAAATTGTTCCTATGTTTGAAGCTAATAATTCCTTGCTTCCTAATACTCCATCTTTTATAGTTCTTCTATATATACTATTTTTTCCTTCCATCATAAATATATCATCTGATGAATTTTCAACCCATAAGATAGAGACTTCGCCATTGTTTGCTGAAATATCATGCATTAATTCTATCTTAGTATTTGATATATCATTAATATTAATTTGTTCTGAAAATCCTGTTCCATTAAATTTTGAGTAGCTTATATTAGAAGATTTTAATATTTCATCTGTATCTGCTCCTACTTCAAATACTTTATTTGCATTTTGCCATATAACATATACATTATCCCCATCTTTTGCAATTCTTGGTGAATAGTCTGCTGTTTTATCATCATATACTGCTTTTGGAGTACTCCATGAATTATTTGAATATAAAGAATATACTAACTTAGTCTTATTCTCATTTGTTCTTTCTTCATCATCATCAATCCAGACCATAAGTTTTTGATTATTTGAAAGAGTTACTATTTGTGGTTCTCCATATGGATAAACATTTTCTTTAATAAAGCTATCTTTATAAACTTCATTATCAACACCTTTTAATGTATAGCTTGTCCCTTCTTTTAAATAATCTCGAGAAACAACCTCAAAATCATTATCATCTAAACTTAATGAACTTACTTTTGTCACATTTCCAAAGTTAGGATACAATTCTAAATTAGGAAAACTCACTTCTGTTTTTTCTCTTTTAACAACTTCCATTCCTAAAAAGTCTGCTGTTATATAAAAACTTCCTGTTAAACTTGCAGAAAAACTATCTTTTAAACTTTTTGCAGGAAATTTAAACATTCCATTTAACTTTCCTTCTAAATTAGCATCAATATTTGCAACCTTTCCAATTCCAGCTCCTACTGTAAAGGTTGGTATTAAAGTTAAACCTACTTCTCCATTTATATTTATTCCTTTACTCTCTTCTAAAACAAGTCTTAATCCTGCATCAATATCACCTTGAATTTTAAATGTTGCATAACATATTCCTCCAAAAGGATAATTTAAAGAAAGATTTGCATTTGCATTTAAAACTGCTCCACCTTCTACCAATACAAGTTTTCCTGTTTCATAGCTAAATTCTGCATATCCAGTAAAACTTCCTCCACAACCAAATCCTAAGTTCATATCATATTTTTTTAGTTTTCCTCTTATCTTGCTAAATTTATTCCAAAGCTTTGTATTATCAACCTTTCCTCCAAAAGATTTCACAAAATCCTTCATTTCATAATAAGATTCTCTCCAATAACTCTTATCATTTTCATCCTCTTTTATCTCAAAGCTTCCACTCTTCTCCATACCAAGCATTACTCTTATTTTCTTCTCTTTCATATCGTTTTCAACTTGAAGACCATCGCTTAAATTTAAGCTAAGATTTATATCAGTTTCAAAAAGATTAAAGTTTTTACCCCTTATTTCAATTTCAGGACCTTTTAATTTTTCTGATGGAAGTGATATATTATTAAATATATTGGAGGTTACTTCTTCTGAAACTCCTGAAGTTTTTAAAAGCATTACTGTTTTCATTTTTCCAAAGCTATCACTTAAATCAACTTTAGCTGTTTTATATCCTTCTTTTGAAACATAAACCTCTGTACCATATTCATTTGATATTCCTATTGAAGCAATCCCATTAGAATCTGTTATAGTATTTTTTCCTATATATTGTATTGCTGCACCTTGTACTGGTACTTTTGATTCTTCATCCAATACTTTAAGTGAGATATTATTAGAATTACTTAAATAAATTTCATCAATAGCTTTAAATGGAATTGAATTCTCTTTTGCATAAGTTTCTGCATATGAATTTTTATATCCATATATGGTCAAACTATCACAATAAGAAAATGCACTACTTCCTATATTGGTTACTGAATTTGGGATTATTATACTTGTTAAACTACTACAAGCCAAAAATGCACTGTATTCTATATTGGTTACTGAATTTGGGATTGTTATATTTGTTAAACTACTACATCCTCCAAATGTACCACTTCCTATATTTGTTACCAAATTGGGGATTGTTATATTTGTTAAACTACTACAATCCTTAAATGCACTCAATCCTATATTTGTTACTGAATTTGGGATTGTTATACTTGTTAAACTGCTACATCCTTCAAATGCACTATCTCCTATACTTGTTACTAAATTTGGAATTATAATACTTTTTAAACTGCTACAATAACCAAATGTCATTTCGCCTATACTTGTCACTTTATTTGAAATTGTTATACTTTTTAGACTGCTACAAGCCCAAAATGCTCTATCTCCTATACTTGTTACTGAATTTGGGATTATTATATTTGTTAAACTACTACAACCCATAAATGCACTCAATCCTATATTAGTTACTGAATTTGGGATTGTTATATTTGTTAAACTACTACATCCAATAAATGCACTGTATCCTATATTGGTTACTGAATTTGGGATTATTATACTTGTCAAACTACTACAATCACCAAATGCATAATCTTGTATGCTTGTTACTGAATTTGGGATTGTTATATTTGTTAAACTGCTACATCCATTAAATGCATTATTTTGTATGCTTGTTACTGAATTTGGGATTGTTATATTTGTTAAACTGCTACATCCATCAAATGCACCACTTCCTATATTGGTTACTGAATTTGGGATTATTATACTTGTTAAACTACTACAATACTTAAATGCATTATTTTGTATGCTTGTTACTGAATTTGGGATTGTTATATTTGTTAAACTGCTACATTCTTCAAATGCACCACTTCCTATACTTGTTACCGAATTTGGGATTGTTATACTTATTAAACCACTACAATACCTAAACGCATAATCTTCTATACTTGTTACTGAATCTGGGATTGTTATACTTATTAAACCGCTACAATACATAAATGCTTTATATCCTATATTTGTTATTGTACTTGGTAGTGTTATACTTGTTAATCTCCAGCAATTCCAAAATGCATAATCTTCTATACTTGTTACTGAATTTGGGATTGTTATATTTATTAAATTACTACATTCATAAAATGCTTCTTCTCCTATGCTTGTTACACTTTTCCCATTAATCTTACTTGGAATGTTTAATTCTTCATCTGTTCCAAAATAATCAATAATAGTTATTTCATTGTTATCTTCTATTCTATAATAAAGATAACCATTTTCTGTACTAAACCTTTCATCTGCTGAAACATTAGTAATATTTACCCCTGAAAATAGAAATACAAACATCACTATCATCATAAAATATGATAATATTCTTTCTGCTCTTTTCTTCATTGTAGTTTCCCCCTTTTAAATTGTAATATGACTAAATCCAACATATATATTTATTAAATATCATATTGGAATAAATCCTATAAGAATATATTTTTAGATGTTATATACTTATATTAAAATATTGCATTTTTCTTAATTGTACTATCATAAACACCTAAATTCAAGCTTATTTTGGTATTTTTTCTATTTTTGTCTATTATTAAATTTTACTTAATTTTGCTATAAAATTTTGAAACATTCATTGAGATACTGTACTATAATAAGAATTATATTTTTAGTAAAGCTAATCTTATATAATTAATATCATATTTAAATAAAGTAATGATAGGAAACAACATTTTTTATTAATAACCTTATTTCAACTTATCTAACAGAATAAAAAATTATATACTAACTCAAGCTTTCTTTGTCATAAGCAAATCCTAACTATGTTATAATAAGATAAAGAGGTGAAGCTAACTATGAATATATATTTAAACACAAATACTCCTCTTGAAAATTTTAAAATTCTTACAAGAAGTAAGTTTTTTATTGATAAATCTATGATTTTAAAAAATCTTAATACCAAGTTAGAAACATTTAATAAATATATATGTATAACAAAACCAAGAAAATTTGGAAAAACATCTATAGCAGATATGCTTGGTGCTTATTATTCTAAAGCTTTTAATAGTAGATAATTCTTGAAGAAGAATATAGAGCAGGTCAGAAAAGTTTAAAAACAAAAGAAGAGATATATTCAGCTATGGTTATTTATGGCTTTTTATCATATTATGATGGATAAATAACATTCATAATACAGAAAGCCCTATCCTTTAATATAATGATGAAAATTCATTATCCTGTGTAGTTACATTAGCCTATCTTTCAGCAAGAAACTTTTACAGAATAGAAAGAGAGGAAAAGACAGGTAAAGGATATGCAGACTTTGTTATTCATCCACGAAGAAATGGAGATACTGCTTTTATTTTAGAACTAAAAAAAGATGACACACCAGAAAATGCAATAAAGCAAGTGAAAGAGAAAAAATACTATCAAAAATTTATAAAAGAACATGAACATAGAAAAATCCTTGCTGTTGCTATATGTTATGATTCAAAGAAAAAAGAACATGAATGTAAGATTGAAGTAATAAA
>JALFQD010000266.1 GCA_022785265.1 Clostridium sp.
AACTTTATAAGTGGCAAGTAGTTTTTTAAAATTAAAACTTTTGGAGGATTTTTATGAAAAAAAATGCAGCACAAAGGGAATTTAAAAAATTAAAAAATCAAATAAATCAAATTAGTGAAATAGTTAAAAACTCTAAAGGAAATGCTTTACATGAGCATGAGTCTACCATAAGAAAAAAAATTCTTCTTCTTATGGAAATTGAAAAAGAAGGATATGAAGGCTCCAAGGATTTTAATGAGCTTTTAGAAAGATATGAAGAACTTTTAGAAAATGTATCTAAAAGAATTTTAGAGGATTATAATAGAAAAAATAATTGTGATTATGATTATTATCAAGTTGTTCGTAACAATTATAAAGTTTTAATTAATTCTGGAATAATGACAGTTCTTACAAAGCAACATATTCCAAAGCTTGTAGCCCAAGAGTTTAATGAAAACTTCCCAGACAACCCAAAAGATGAATATAGAGAAGCTAGGGGTATGAGAAGAAAGTTTATAATTCATTTAGGAGATACAAATACAGGAAAAACCTATAATGCTATTCAAAGATTAAAATCTTGTAAAAAAGGGGTATATCTTTCTCCTTTAAGAATACTTGCTTTAGAAAATTTTGAAAGGCTTAATAATGAAGGGATAGTATGTAATCTTCAAACAGGAGAAGAAGAAATTTTAAAAGAGGGAGCAACTCACACTTCTTGTACTATAGAAAAATTAAATTTAAAGGAACAATATGAAGTTGCAGTTATTGATGAAATCCAAATGATTGATGATAAGCAAAGAGGAGCTTCTTGGAGCAGAGCTGTTTTAGGAGTGAGAGCTAAAGAAATTCATATATGTGGAGCCTTAAATGCAAAAGAAATTTTAATAAAAATGATTGAAGATTGCAAAGATGATTATGAAATAAAGGAATACAAAAGAAATATACCTCTTGAAGTAGAAGATAAGGATTTTTCTTATAAAGATGTAGAAGAGGGAGATGCAATAGTATTATTTTCTAAGAAAAAGGTTCTTTCTTTAGCTGAGGAGTATTCAGAAAAAGGTATAAAGGCAAGCATAATTTATGGAGACCTTCCTCCAGAGGTAAGAAGAAAGCAATATGATGATTTTATAAATAAAGAAACTAAAATCCTTATAACAACAGATGCAATAGGAATGGGAGTAAATCTTCCAATAAGAAGAATTGTATTTTTATCTGTTAAAAAGTTTGATGGAGATGAAATAAGACTTTTAACCTCTCAGGAAGTAAAGCAGATAGGAGGTCGTGCAGGAAGAAAAGGAATATATGAAACAGGATATATTGCTAGTGTAGGACATAATTCAGAATTTATTAGTCATATGATTAATGAAAAGGACAAAGTAATAACATCTGCCGTTATAGGACCTTCTGATGCTATTTTAAGAATAAAAACTCTTCCTCTTATAGAAAAGCTAGCTCTTTGGAGTACAAGAAAAGAAAAACTTAGCTATTATAGAAAAATGGATATAGGGGATTATATAATAATTTTAGATAGAATAAAAAGCTATAAGCTTAAAGAAGAGATACAATGGAAACTTTTAAAAGTGCCATTTGATGTAACACAAGATGAGCTTATGGAACAATTTTTATTTTATGTAGATCAGCTTTTTGTTGCAAAGTCAAAAACTATTTCTAAGCCTAGAATATTAGGAAAAACATTAGATGAATTAGAGATTTATTATCAAAAAATAAATATGTATTATTCATTTAATAAAATATTTAACTTAAAATTTGAATTTCAATGGATTTATGATGAAAGAATAAAGATAAGTGAACTTATAAATGATATATTAAAGAGTTTATAAATTTTAAGTTATATTATAGGAGTTGAAGCCATTGAATAAAAAACTGCCTTATGGTAAAAGTAACTATAAAGAATTAGTTTATAAAAATTATTTATATGTTGATAAAACAAAGTATATAGAAAAACTAGAAAATCTTAATGATACATTTATATTTTTCTTAAGACCAAGAAGGTTTGGAAAAAGCCTTTTTACATCAGTCTTAGAAAACTATTATGATGCAAATAAAAAAGATGAGTTTGAAGTTTTATTTAAAGATACTTATATAGGGAAAAATCCAACACCTGAGAAGAATAGTTATTATATACTTAAGTTTAATTTTTCAGGACTTATTACAGAAAGTGAAGATGCTTTAATAAAGAGCTTTCATGATACATGTTTTAAGTCATATGATAAATTTTTAAATAACTACAATCTTAATGTAAAATATGATAAGACAGGATATCCATCAGATGTATTTAATAAATTCTTAAATGATGTATCATTTGTTATAGATAAGCCTCTTTATGTGATAATAGATGAATATGACCATTTTGCAAATGAGCTTTTAAGCTTTAAAACAGATATGTTTTCAGATATTGTAAGTAAAACTGGCTTTGTTAGAAAATGGTATGAAGTTTTGAAAATAGGAACAGAATCAATAATTCAAAGAATTTTTGCAACAGGAGTAACTCCAATTACCTTAGATAGTCTTACTTCTGGCTTTAATATATCAACAGATATAACAAGAGATGTAAGATTTAATAAAATGATGGGTTTTACCGAAGAAGAAGTAAGAAACCTTATAAAAAGAACAATACAAGATGAAAAGAAAATAGAAAAAATTATAAAAGAAATGAAAATAAATTATAATGGATATTTATTTTCAGAAGAAGGAAAGAAGACGGTATTTAATAGTGATATGGTTCTTTATTATTTAAAAAATATTGAAGAGAGTGGAAATCCTCCTAAAGAGCTTATAGACAAAAATATAGCAAGTGATTATGCAAAGCTTGGAAGTATGTTTAATTTAAAAAACAGAGAAGATAATTATAAAGTTCTTGAGGATATTTTAAATGGTGAAGAAGTAACAGCAAGAATAACAAATCAGTTTAGCTTAGAAAAAAGATTTAGTGATGAAGATTTTAAATCATTATTATTTTACTTAGGTCTTCTTACCATAGTAGGTGAGGACTTTGGAGATGCTGTTTTGTATACACCAAATAATGTCATAAGAGAATTATATTTTGATTTTTATGGAGAAAGGCTTAGAGAGGAAAGTGATTATAATATAGACTCTGTTAGTATAAAAAATGCAATGAAAGATATTGCAAAGAATGGAAACAATCAAAAGCTTGTTGAGATAGTTGAAAATACATTAAAAAAACTTTCAAACAGAGATTATATTACCTTCAATGAAAAGTATGTTAAGCTTATATTTTTAACTTACTGTTATTTAAGTAAGATATATTTAGTAAAGTCAGAATATGAGGTAGAGGATGGCTATATAGACATAGCACTTCTTAAGCGAGTAAATATGAATCCTAAATACTTTGGAATAATTGAGCTTAAATATATTTCAAAATCAAAGTATAAAGAAAAAGGAGAAGAAATAGTAAAGGAAAAGCTAAAAGAAGCAAAAGAGCAATTAGAAAAATATAAGCTTTCAAAGGAATTATCAGAAATAAAGAATTTGAAAAGATGGGCAATAGTATTTGTAAATGATAAATGCTATGCAAATGAAGAAATATAAGCCTTATTTTTAAAT
>JALFQD010000286.1 GCA_022785265.1 Clostridium sp.
ACAATATTTGGATATCCTGGTGGAGCTGTATTAAATATATATGATGAACTATATAAATATTCAGATAAAATTCATCATGTATTAACTTGTCATGAGCAAGGAGCTTCTCACGCAGCAGATGGATATGCAAGAGCTACTGGAAAGGTTGGAGTATGTTTAGCTACATCAGGTCCAGGAGCAACTAACTTAGTAACAGGAATTGCAACAGCATATATGGATTCAATTCCTATGGTAGCTATTACAGGAAATGTTGCTGTTTCTTTATTAGGAAAAGATAGTTTCCAAGAAGTTGATATTGCAGGAATAACTATGCCTATTACAAAACATAATTATATAGTTAAAGATGTTAAAAATCTTCAACAAGTTATTAGAGAGGCATTTCATATAGCACAATCTGGAAGACCAGGTCCAGTTTTAATTGATATTCCTAAGGATGTAACAGCCAATAAAGCAGAATATGAAAAGCTTCCTCCAATTCCAACTGAAAAGAAAATAAGATATATAAAAGATGAGGCTTTAAATAAAGTTTTAGATTTAATAAAAAATTCTAAACGTCCATTTATATACGCTGGTGGAGGAATAATAGCAGCAGATGCATCTAAAGAATTAGTAGAATTTGCAGAAAAAATAGGAGCTCCTGTTTCTAATACTCTTATGGGAAAAGGAAATATAGACAGCAATCATCCTCTTTATACAGGAATGATTGGAATGCATGGAACAAAGGCATCAAATATTGCAGCAACTAAATGTGATTTATTTATTGCAATTGGTGCAAGATTTTCAGATAGAGTTTTAGGAAAAAAAGATCATATAAAGAATGCAAAGGTAATTCATATAGATGTTGACCCTGCTGAAATAAATAAAAATATTAAAGTTGATGCATTCTTAATAGGTGATGCAAAGCTTGTATTACAAAGATTGATTGAATGTGTTGATGAAAAGAGAAATGAAGAGTGGATTGAAGATATAAGAAAAATCAAAAAAGCAGGAGATGTTATAAAAGAATCTCCAAACTTAACACCAGAATTTTTATTCCAAAAGCTAAATGAATTAGATGATGGAAATTTAATAATAAGCACTGAAGTAGGACAACATCAAATGTGGGCTGCTCAATATTTTAACTTTAAAAAGCCAAGAACATTTATATCTTCAGGTGGACTTGGAACAATGGGGTATGGACTTGGTGCCTGTATAGGAGCTCAAGTAGGAAAGCCAGAATGTAAGGTTATAAATATAGCTGGTGATGGTAGCTTTGGAATGAACTGTAATGAAATAGCAACAGCTGTTTCAAATAAACTTCCAATAGTTATGATAATAATGAATAATAATGTATTAGGAATGGTTAGACAATGGCAACAATTCTTCTATGAGAGCAGATACTCTCAAACAACATTAAATAGAAAAACTGATTTTGTTAAGCTTGCAGAAGCATTTGGAGCAAAGGGCTTTAGAGTTACTGAAAAGAGTCAATTAGAAGATGTTCTTAAGGAAGCATTAGCAAGCAAAGAACCCGTTTTAATAGATTATGTAATAGATTGTGATAAAAAAGTATTTCCTATGGTTGCACCAGGAGCACCAATTAGTGATATAATGACCGAAGAAGATTTTAAAGAACAAAAATAAATAGTGGTTAAAATTTTATAGTTTAAAAATATTAAGTTGTTGTATTAAGAAAATATATAGTATTTTATTGAAATGCTGTATAAATAAATTTCTTTTTACAACAACTTTTTTATATTATCAGGAAATTATATTAGTTGTTAGTTTATAGTTAAATTTTTCTATTTTAAAAATGTTAGCCTACTAATCTTTTTGAGCGTTTACATAAAGAGGATTTTTAAATTATCTTTTATTTTTAAAAATAATATTAAATATAAGTAAAAAAATTAATAAATTTTAAGAAAAGTAACATATTAATATTGAAATATAATAAAAAAACATATAATATAATATTAGTCGGCTAACTAATTAATGGAGGATATAAATGGAAGAATCATCAGAAAATTCACTTCAAAAAATTTTTGCTCAAATAGCTCGTTTTCACTTTTTAATATCTCAACAGGGGTTAGAAAAAATGGAACTATATCCTGGTCAACCTCAAATGCTTTTAACACTTTATAAAAATGATGGAAGAAGTCAAAGAGAGTTATCAGAAAGTTTAATGGTAAAGCCAGCAACTGTTACAGTTATGATAAAAAGATTAGAAAAGACAGGATTTGTAGAAAGAAAAGATGATAAAAAGGATCAGAGAATTAGCAGGATTTTTTTGACTGAAAAGGGGAAAAATATATGTGAAAATTTAAAAGAAATGCATGCAGAAATAGAAAAAAAGTGTTTCTATAATTTTACATTAGAAGAAAAAATATTATTACGAAGATTTTTAATTCAAGTAAGAGATAATCTTAATGATGTTTATAATGAAGTTAAAAATAAAGGTAATATAAAGAAATAATCAAAGGAGACAAAGGCAATGTTCAAATTAATTAAATACTTAAAAAAGTCAACAATGGCTATATTAGTTATAATAGCATTACTAGTAGTTCAAGCTTTGTGTGATTTAGCTTTGCCAGATTATACATCTAAGATAGTTAATGTTGGCATACAACAGGGAGGAGTAGAGAATGCAGTCCCTGAAGTTATAAGAAAAAGTGAAATGGATAAGGTATTATTATTTATGTCCTCTGAAGATAAGGATAAAGTATTAGATAATTATGAGTTAGTAGAAAAAGATAATTTAACAGAAGAAGACATTGAAAATTATTCTAAATTAGATGAAGATATTTATAAACTTAATACCAAAGATGAAGATAAGATAGAAGAACTTAATCAAATATTAGGAAAGCCATTATTAACAGTTTCAGGATTAGAAAATGATAGTGATGAAACAAAAGCTATGAAAGAACAGATGATGTCTAACCTTCCACCTCAAATGGCTCAAGGAGGAAATGTTGATATATTTCAAGTATTTTCAATGATGCCTGAAGAACAATTAAAACAAGTAAAAGATAAAATTGATGAACAATTTAGTGAAATGCCAGATAGTATTATAAGTCAAGCAGCTGTATCTTATGTTAAAGGTGAATATGAAGCTATAGGAATAGATATGGATAAAGCTCAAATTAATTATATTTTAGTATCAGGAGCTAAGATGTTAGGAATAGCTCTTTTAGGTGCAGTAGTATCTATTATAGTAGGATTCATAGCATCAAAGGTTGCAGCAAAAACAGCAATGGAGATTAGAAGTAGTATTTTTAAGAAAGTAATGAGTTTTTCAAATTCAGAAATGGATAAATTCTCAACAGCTTCTTTAATTACACGTAGTACAAATGATATACAACAAATTCAAATGGTTATTGTAATGCTATTAAGAATGGTATTATATGCACCAATTATAGGAATAGGTGGAGTTATTAAGGTTTTAAATACAAATACATCAATGACTTGGATTATAGGCTTAGCAGTAGTAATAATATTAGGTATAGTAATAACATTGTTTATTACAGTAATGCCTAGATTTAAAATACTTCAAAAGCTTGTGGATAAAGTAAATTTAGTAACTCGTGAAATATTAACAGGACTTCCTGTAATACGTGCATTTAGTACACAAAAACATGAAGAGGAAAGATTTGATAAAGCTAATATGGATTTAACAAAGACTAATCTTTTTGTAAATAGAATAATGTCTGGAATGATGCCTCTTATGATGTTTGTAATGAATGGAGTCACACTTCTTATAGTTTGGAATGGTGGAAAAGGAATAGATGCAGGTACAATGCAAGTTGGAGATATGATGGCATTTATACAATATTCAATGCAAATAATCATGGCATTTTTAATGATAACAATGATGTCTATAATGCTTCCAAGAGCAGCAGTATCAGCAGTGCGTGTTGATGAAGTTTTAAACACTAAATTAAGTATTAATGATAATGAAAATCCACAAAAATTTGATAAAAACAAAAAGGGTGTTGTAGAATTTAAAAATGTATCATTTAAATATCCAGATGCAGATGAAGACATACTAACTAATATTTCTTTTACTGCAAAGCCAGGGGAAACTACAGCTTTTATAGGAAGTACTGGTAGTGGTAAATCAACATTAATCAATTTAATTCCTCGTTTCTTTGATGTAACAGAAGGAGAAATTTTAGTAGATGGTGTAGATATAAGAAATGTTTCTCAACATGAATTAAGAGAAAAAATAGGATATGTTCCTCAAAAGGGAGTCTTATTCTCAGGAACAATAGACTCAAATTTAAGATATGGAAAAGAAGATGCAACTGAAAAAGAAATAGAAAAAGCAGCTAAAATAGCACAAGCAACTGAATTTATAGAAACAAAGCCAGAAAAATATAATACTGAAATTGCTCAAGGTGGTTCTAATGTATCTGGTGGACAAAAGCAAAGACTTTCAATAGCAAGAGCAATAGCTAAAAATCCAGACATTTATATATTTGATGATAGCTTTTCAGCACTTGATTTTAAAACTGATGCAGCCTTACGTAAATCACTAAAAGCTGAAACTGGAGATAGTACAGTTTTAATAGTTGCTCAAAGAATAAGTACAATATTAAATGCAGAACAAATTATAGTTCTTGATGAAGGAAAAATTGTTGGTAAGGGTACACATAAAGAGCTTTTAAATAATTGCGAAGTATATAAGCAAATAGCTCTATCACAACTTTCAAAGGATGAATTAAATAGTTAAAACAAATTTATAAAAATCTATAAAATATATTAATATTTTATAGACAAATAGGAAAAACAGTTCAACCCCTTAGAAATTGGGATAAAAATGGAACTTTGAAACCACATCATATTATAGCAGGTGGTACAAGGTATTACTCACAGGAACAACTTAATCATTTTTTAGAAATTAAAAATATAGAATGTAAAAGCGAAAAAATAATTGGCTATTGTAGAGTTGGTTCACATAAACAAAAAGATGACCTTAAAAGACAGATAGAAAATGTTAAAACATATATGTATGAAAAAGGTTATCAGTTTGAAATTAATTATAGATATAGGAAGTGGAATTAACTATAATAAAAAAGGATTAAATCAATTAATATGGAACAACTATTGAAATCATTTATAATACTGAAAAAACAGAAGAACAAAAATTAGTTGAAGATATGATAAAAATAGTTAGGCTATTTAGTTGTAAATTGTAAGGTAAAAG
>JALFQD010000294.1 GCA_022785265.1 Clostridium sp.
TAGTTGGCAGGAATATTTTCCTACTACTTCAATTGACAATCTTGTTAGTACTGATGATTTCTTTAATCATAGCGTTACTTTTTAGAATTTATTTAAATTAGATATATTTAATCCTTTAAATCCAGACTATAATTATACCAACATTTTAAAACACTATTAATAAGAGAAAAAAAATGATTTATTTTACTTTACAAAATTTTTATGAAAATCAAAAATTAAATAATTTATTTTTTATTGTTCAAGATAAATTTCCTAATTCTTTTAAAGTCCCAGTTAAATTTATTTATACCGCCGGCTCTTTCCCTTATACCTACTGGAACGGCGGTATAAATAATAACTTTGGTATCGGCAATAATACTTATGATACGATTATAGAATATTCTAATAATAATCTATTGCCTTTAAGAATTAATTGTAGCAATATTAATTTAAATCCTAATGATTTTGATGATACTATTATGAATGTAATTTTAAATTTATTAAATAATAGTAGCAATGCTATTGAATTATCAAATTTGGAATTATATGAATATTTATATAAAAAATATCCTAATTTTCATTATATTTTATCAAATAATTTTGATTTAATTAATCCATTAACTCCAGACTTAATTAATAAATTAAATGAAATTTGTGATTTTTATTTTATTCAAATTCCATTGAATAAAATTAAAGATTTTAACTTCTTAAAAGCAATAAAAAATAAAAGAAATATTGAATTACCAATTGGCGATATTTGTAATTGTCCAAATTTAAATAATTGTAATATACAAGAACAAATAGCTCAATATAATTATTCAGATTCTTTTACAAGAATAAATTGTTCTAAATGCTCAGGTCTTAGTTCTAATTTATCCATAGAAGATATTCAAAATAATTATGCCCCTTTAGGTTTCCATAATTTTATTTTACCAGATTATTGTAATTCAAAAAATAATAATATAATTAAGTTTTTTATTAATTATTTTATTAAAGATTCTGACAAATTATTAATTTATGAATTTATAGAGGAGCAAATGTATTATGATTAAATACGCAATTCCTGGAATGTATGAATTAGCAAATTTAAATTTTAAACTTTTAGATTTAAAAACCACTAATCCTGAATGTTTTTATAATGACATTGAAATTGAAATTAGTTATGGCAATCCTCAATTTTGTATTTGGGATGGAGGAAGAGTGTTTTCTTCTTATAAACAAGCTTCTATTGATATTATAAAAAATATAATTGATACTTATAATAATAAGTATCATATTCCAATTAGATATGTATTTACAAATAACCAATTAACTCCAAAAGAGTATAAAAATAGGTTCTGTAATTTATTAATGGAGGCCGGCAGTAATGGGCCTAATGAAGTAGTAATCGCAGATGATGATTTTATGCATTACCTTAAGGATAAATATCCTATGTATAAATATGTATCATCAACTACTAAAGTTATTACTGATTTAGAAGAAGCAAAAAAAGAAATTAATAAAAAAGATTATAAACTCACTTGTTTACATTATGATCTAAATTTTAATTTTAAATTTTTAAATTCTTTAACACCAGAAGAACGAGCGAAGACAGAGTTCTTAATTAATCCTATTTGTCCTGCTGGATGTCAATTCAGAAAAGAACATTATAAATTAAATAGCCAAATGGTTTTAAATTATGGCAAAACTTACACTACTCCTTGGTGTGGTATAACTAAAAATAATTTTCATCCATCTGTTCGCAAAAATCATATGAGTTATGGATTAATTAAAGAAAAATACGCCCCTTTAGGATTTGAACATTATAAAATTGAAGGTCGTACTTGGAATGAACTAGAAGTTGCTTTAACCTATTGTGAATATATGATAAAACCAGAATTTCAAAATTATATATTACCTTACCTAATGGGCTGATTAATTTAATCAGTCCATCTTTTTTTTTATATATTTTAAAGACAGTAGGTTATAGGTTGTTCTGGCCGGCTTGGACCATTACAACCGAATGCTTAAATTGAAATTCCATTTAAGAAATTTTCGGTCCAATAGGT
>JALFQD010000313.1 GCA_022785265.1 Clostridium sp.
TTATTTAAAACATTTGAAGATATTATAGAAGAAAATAAAGATAAAAATTTTATTGAATAATATAAAGGCTATCCCATAAAAAATTTTTATGAGATAGCTATGTTATAAATGGAGAATTATTATGTATAACATAAGATATATAAAGTTAAATTTTACTATAAAAATAAAAGAAAATGGGCATCTTCCTGAGTTTAAAAATTCCACCTTTCGTGGTGGAATGGGAAGGATGCTTATGGAGTTTTTTTGCTTAAATGATGGAGAATGTAGTGAATGTAATACTGTTGAAAATTGCATGGTAAAAAAAGTTATGTATTCAAAGCTTAAGAAAAAACCAAATTTTATTGCAAATGATAATAGTGTTGGTTATATAATTGAATGTTTTGATAAAAGAACAGAGTATAAAAAGAATGATATTTTTAAGTTTAATTTGATATTATTTGGAGATACAATTAACTACATAAGCCATTTTATCTATGCATTTGATGTTCTTGGACTTAATGGTATAGGAAAATATTATATTCACTATGAAATTTTAAATGTGTGTGATGATGAGGGAAATTTAATATTTGCTGATGGCAATATAAATAAAAAAAATATAAAAGTTAAGTATGTAAGAGAATATATAGAAAACAGAAAAAAATCTCTTATAAACAGACCACAAATATTTTTAAATTTTATATCTCCATTTAGATATAAATTTCAAGGACATTTAAAAGCAGATATAAATATTCAAGACCTGATATTAGCACTAAACAGGAGAATTAATATTTTATATGCTTATGAAGGAATTGATTTAGAAAGTAATGTACAATCTTTAAATATTGAAATGCTTGGTAAAAATTTATATTGGAAAGAAAATGCAAGATATTCTGAGCATCAAAATCAAAAAATGAAATTAGGTGGAGTAGAAGGAACAATAAATTTAAATGTTGAGGATGAAGAATTTATTAATCTTTTACTAGCAGGAGAGCTTTTACATATAGGAAAAAATACTTCATTTGGATTAGGTAAATATTTAATAAATTAATTAATGAGTTGGTTTTATTTCAATGTATTAAATTATACTATAGTAATTAAAAATAAAAAGAGAAAATAGAGAAATTAAAGTATTAGAAAAATTTATAAGGAAGGAGAAAAAATAATGTCATTAAAAATATTGAGTTTTTTAGGTGCAACAGAGTACCTTCCATGTATATATAACTTTAAAGATAAAGAAGATAAACCAACAAAGTATTTCCAAACAGCAATAGGAGAATATTTTTTTAGAGATAGATTAGAAGATACTAAGGACAAACTTATAATATTCTGTACAGATAAAGCATTAGCTTATTTTAATTGTAGAAAAGAGGACAGAATACATGAATTTGAAGATGATATGTGGAAAGGAAAGAAGCTTCAACAGGAGTTAGATGAATCTGAGATTTTAAGAAATAGATATGCTGTTAAAAAGGTAAAATGTGAAGTAAATGATGTTTGGGGACTTTTTGAATGTATATTTGAAGAAATTGATGAAGATGATGAAATAATCTTTGATTTAACTAACAGTTTTAGAATACTTCCTCTTATAGCTATGGTAGTTTTGAATTTTGCAAAGTATGTTAAAAACATAAAAATTAAAGGAATATATTATGGTGCATTTGAAGCAGTAGGAAATTTTAAACAAGTAAGTGAACTTCCTTTAAAAAGAAGGATAATTCCAGTTTATGATATGAGTAATTTTAACTTACTTATTGACTGGATTGTTGGAACAGAGAAATATTTATCATCTGGAAATGCAGAAATGTTAAAGGAACTTATTATAGATACTAAAGATTTAGAAAATAGTAAGGTTATAAAAGATATAGAAAAGAAAGAAATTAAACTATGGATTAAGAAAATTGAAGAGTTTTCAGAAGCAGTTGGTGTAAGCAACGTAATTAAAATAGATAAACTTGGAAATGAAATAAAAGAAAGCTTTCCAATGGCAAAGTCAGTAGTAAAGAATATTTTACCACCATTGGATAAAGTTATGAACAAGATAGAAGGAAATTTTGAAAAATATTCTCCAACAGAAACAGTAAAAAATATTCATGAAACAGTTAAATGGTGTTGTGAACATAATATGATACAGCAAGCATATACTCTTTTTAGAGAAAATATTGTTACATATATATATGAAAGACTTAATATAGAAGGTAGATTTAAAAATAATTTTAATAAATATAAATATGAAAAAAGTAGAAATTATTATAGAAATTTAATAAGCTGTGCATTAAATAATGGTTATATAATACTTGAGAAAAGAAGAAAGAAAAAGAACCTAAATAATTTATATAATAATTATAATTATAGAAAAAAACCTTTTGATGGTATGGATATTAAAAAAGATGATTATGAAGGAAATAAAAAAGTAATATTTGATATGCTTTGGAATAGTAAAATAGATACTGAAATTTATGATATATTCTATTGTATAAAAAATCCAAGAAATGAAATAAACCATGCAGGTTATGTAATATATGATGAACTAAAAAATGTAGATAAAAAAAATCTTTTAAATAAAGCAATAAAAGACTTTTCAAGAATTATTGGTCTTAAATAAAAAATACTTTTTAATAAAAAGAAATATATAGTAGACCTTTTTTTGGGATTGCCACTTCCTAATATCAATCCCCCTTATTAATCCTCTCTTTTTTATGGATAGAAATATTTTAGAGATGAATTTAATAAATAAGATATGATAAAATATAAACATCAAGTAAAGAAAAACAAATCTGTACGCTCTAAAAAACCCTTAAAAAAGGGGAAAGGTTGTGTAAGAAAAGAAAAACTTGAGAAAATGACTTAAACACTAGCTTTTAAAGAAATTTTAAAAAATGCGCAACCTAAAAATAAACCCTATTTTTAAAGAAAAATTAAAAACCAAAAGGGGGTTGCGTAAAATAGCAAAATTAGCCCGCATGAACACTAGGTTTCAAAGAGGTGCTGTGGAAATTAAATTAGACCTGTTTAAGGGATACTAAAGAAAAACATAATAGTGTATTAAAAAAGGAAAAATAGGCAACCTAAAAATGGGTTGCTTATTTTAATTTTACATAGAAAAAATAATACTATATAATTATTAAAAGAATAAAAATGGGAGTATTTAAATATATGAAAAGATTTAAAACCACAGGACTTTGTAATCCTAAGAAACAATATATGGTTGATATAAAAGATAAGCTTGAAAAGGTTAAAGCTTTAATAGAAAATGAAGAATATTTTATAATAAATAGACCAAGGCAGTATGGTAAAAGTACTTTATTGTTTGCTTTAAAAAAGGAATTGTCCAAAAGGTATGTTGTTATAAGCATAAGTTTTGAAGGAATAGGAGACGAAAGTTTTAAGAATGCAGAAGTTTTTTCAGATATATTTATTGAACTTATATTAAAAAGTTTAAATAATACAAATAAAGAAGAAAAAGAAAAATTTAAATCATTATTACAAAAGAAAATATGTAATTTTGTAGAATTATCTAAAATTATAACTGAATTTATTGCTTCATTAAATAAAGAAGTTATTCTAATAATAGATGAAGTAGATAAAAGCTCAAATAATCAAGTGTTTTTAAATTTTCTTGGAATGC
>JALFQD010000328.1 GCA_022785265.1 Clostridium sp.
TTCCTCATCAGCTAAAACTTTTTTAAAATTTACACCTAAAAAAAGAAATATCACCATTATTAACATCATGGCATATGATAATATCTTTTTTAAATTTTTCATTTATAGTCCTCCACTTTAACTTAAAATATTAAACCTTTATTATCTTATTTTCAACATTTTAGGAAAATATAAGGAGCTTGAAACCATTATATTTACAAGGCTTCTGCTCCTTTTGTTTTTTTATGTTGTATATAAATCTTAATTTTAAATTTTATTTATTTGAAATTTTTGAAACTTCTATTAATGTGAATAATATTATTTTTATTATTATTTTTATAATCATATCTTTCATTAAAAAATTCTTTTATACTTACCACTAATCCAAAAATTGTAACAAATAAAATCACTATAAAAGGAAGTTTAAATTGCCACAAAAGTTCAAAGATACCCCCAAGACCTATTACACTGTCATAAACTTTCATTATAGAAAATAATAAAGATAATCCTACTATACCAATAAAAAACATTATTATTCCTAAATATTTTTTGTTCATTATTATCACCACCTAATTAATTATTAAGTATATTATATATTAAATCAAGATTAAAAGTTTTTTTATAACAACAATTTAACGTTATATAATAAAAACTTAACAAGTATAATCAAATTTAATTTGTTTTTTTGTTAGTTGTGATAATAAAGTTGTCACTAATAGCAGTATTGAAAAAACAGATAAAGATACTCAAAGTAGCAACAACTCCTTCATTTCATTTTATGAATATCTTGATTTTGTTGTAAATCCCAAAAAGTTCTGATTCCATATGTTTTAGTATTATAACATTGAAATAATTATCATAACAATATCTATTCCATTTCCTAATAAATTTCCAATAAAATGTGCAGTCATTGGTACATATATGTTTTTTGTTCTTATATATGAAATACTTAATGGCAATGCCCATATCATAACTAATAATATTCCCCATATTCTTAGTGAATGCTCTAATGCATAAAGAACCATACTTAATATTGTTGTGCTTATTAATATTCCTTTGCTATTAAAAGAAATCATATTTTTTCTATAAAATATTTCTTCTGTAACAGCAGGAAACAATATTGTAGATATTGTAAAAATAATTAATCTTAACCAGCTATCTACTTTAAGCATACTCATTCCTGCATTAAAATTTGGAAATATATTTTCTAAAATACTTGTTACTAAAAATGCTAAAATAAAAAAAACTGTTGTAATTATTACTTGTTTCCAAAAGCATTTTCCACTTTTTATTTGATTTATCCATTCCTTTATTTGAAAATCTTTTTTAATAATAAAATATAATAGTAATGTCAAATAAAATAAAAAATTTGTATAAATAAAATAATCTTTTGGAATTATAAAACAAGATAAAATAAATACCATTTCTATTATAATTGGTATTATATTTCTACTTATATATTTGTTCATTATCTTTCCACCTATTCTTCAAATTCTAATTTATTACTTTCTTTTCAGTATATACTTTTTAATTAAATTATTCATTTTGACATATTACTGTCACAAACCTTTAATATAATAAAATCATAAAGTTAATAAAATTTTTCATATTAAATCCCCATTTTAATAGTTATCTCCCCCAAGATAACATAAAACCTAAGGTTTCCCCCAATTCCTTAGGTTTATTTTTCTTTATGATAATATTATTTTACTTTAAATATTTATATTTTTTCTTCAAAAAAATGATAGGTTAACTTTTTTGCCCCTGTTAAAGTTCTATTAATTTTCTCTTCAATATCGTCAAATCTTTCAATAATTTCTTCAACTTCTCTTATTAGCTTTTCTTGATTTATCTTTAGCTCTTTAATCTCCTTTGTCATAATCTGTAACAGTTCTAAAGTCTCCTTGTCCATTTTTATACCTCCATTTTAAGTATATATTTTTTTCTTCAATATTTTATATACTTACATTATATAAAAAATTTAACATACTTTCTACTTCTAACCTTATTTCATTATCTATCTGCCATAAACTTTTATAAAGACCTTATCAAAATAAAGACACATTTATATTAAAACAAATTTCAAAAAATGTATATTTTAATCTTTACAGTGATAAGTTCATATGTTAAAATAATCTTATCATCGTAAAGATTGGAGGGTATAAATGACAAAGGAACAATATCATCATGGAGATTTAAGACGTTCTTTGATAGAAAAAGGGTTAGAAATGATAAATCAGGAAGGTGAAGAAAAACTTTCCTTAAGAAAAGTTGCTATGAAGTGCGGGGTAAGTAATGCTGCTCCTTATGCACATTTTAAAAGTAAAGATGAATTCATTGTTGCTATCCAACAACATATTATGGATTCATTTACTGATTCTTTAGAAAAAACTGCTGACCAATATAAAGATTCTGATTCGCTACTTCCTATGCTTGGTAAATCCTATGTGATGTTTTTTTACAAAAATCCATTATATTTTGATTTTCTGTTTTCACGTAAAAATATTAGAATACAATTATCATTAAGTGTTTCCGATGAAAACGAAAATCCACCACTTGATATTTTAAAAAAGACAGCAGTAAGCATATTCAAAAAAGCAAATATATCAGAAAAGTCAATGCAGGATAAAATAATTGCTATGTGGGCATTAGTGCAAGGATTATCTTCTATTGTAACAATGCCAAATGTTGAATATGATGATGATTGGGAAGTAAGAATAGAAGAAATCATCAAATCAATTGCTATTTGTTATAAATAATGAGGAGAGAAAATATGAATGTAATTATACATGATTTAGAAAAAGAGAAATTTCAAGCTTTATTCTATAACATAAATGCAGATACATGCATCATTTCAAATAATGAAAAAATAAAAAATTGTATTGGCTGTTTTGGATGTTGGGTAAAATCACCAGGAAACTGTGTTATAAAAGATGGATATGAAAATATGGGTGAAATACTTTCTAAAGCAAATAAGTTAATAATCATCAGTCAATGTTGTTTTGGTGGATATAGTCCATTTGTTAAAAATATTTTAGACCGTAGTATATCTTATTTGCTACCATTTTTCAAAATAATTGATAATGAAACACATCATAGACAAAGATACAAAAAAGACTTATCTATTTCTGTATATTTTTATGGAGAACATATTTCTCAACAGGAAATAGTAACAGCGAAAAAACTAGTTGAAGCAAATAGTAAGAATTTTTATGTATCAGATTATAAGGTATCTTTTTATAATTCACCAAATGATT
>JALFQD010000345.1 GCA_022785265.1 Clostridium sp.
ATTATTAAATGATTTTTATTTTTGTAAGGTAATAGATAAAACAAGTATTGCATTAGATATTAAAGAGCTTTCTAAAGGATATTCAGTAAAAAGCATATTTGTAAGAAAATTAGTGAAAAAATTAAAAGAGGCAAAAACAGAGGAAGAGAGGGAAGTAATAAAAATGGCATTAAAAATGGGAATATCAAGCCTTTCAGAAGATGAGGTGAATATTGATGATTATTAAATCCTTAAAAATTTATTCCTTTGGATGTCTTACTAATAAGGAATTTAAATTTGAAAAAGGGTTAAATTTAATTTATGGAGAAAATGAAAAAGGAAAAAGTACAATAGAAGCTTTTATAAAGATAATGCTTTATGGCTTTTCTTCTAAAAAAATAAATGGAATTTCAGAAAGAAAAAGATATATGCCTTTTAATGGAAGTAGCATTAAAGGGGAGATAATAGTAGAAAATAATGGTAAACATTATATAATACAAAGAACATTTGGAAGTACAAAAAAGAATGATACTTCAAACATACTTGATGCTTTAAGTGGGGAAGATGTAAAAGAAATTAATTCTGATGAGCCAGGAAAAAGTTTTTTGGGAATAAATAGGTCAACATTTGAAAAAACATTATATATAAGTCAATTAGGAGTACCTATAGAAAAGGATAAGGAAGAGGAAATAATGGATAGGATTACTTCTATGCTTGGGTGTGGAGAAAATGAGGTACCAATAGAAAGAGCATTAAAAAAACTAGAAGATATGAAAAGGACTCTTGTTACAGCTAGAGGAGTAGGAAGCCTAGATTTATTAAAAAAAGATAGAGTATCTTTATCACAAGAAAGGTATGAAGGGTATAAAATAGCAGAAAAAAATCTTAAATGGGAAAATCAACTTCTTTTAGAAAAGAAAAAAAAGAATGATTTAAAGGAAGATATAAATAAACTTGAGATTTATAAGAAATATTTAAAAAAGGCAAATCTTCAAAAGGAATATAAAGAAATAACAAATTATCTAATAAAATCTGAAGAATTAAAAAAGAGGGAAAAAGAAATTGATAAAAATTTAAATGCTTCAGTAATAGATGAAAAGTTTATTGAGAACTTAAAAGAAGAAAATAGAATATACTTAAATTCTTTAGACAGATTAGAGGAATTAAATTATAAAAAGAAAGAAATTGAAGAAAACTTGAAGAATTTAAATGAAGAATTTGAGGAATATAAATTTTTAGAGATTTTTGGAGAAAATTTAAATGAAAAACTTGTATCTTTAAAGTATGAACAAAAAAATTTAGAAGAAAAAGCTAAGTATTTTGAAAATCAACAGATTTTAATTAATAAGTTGGAAAAAGAAAGAAAAGAAAAAAAAGATGGTATAGGGAAAATATCTAATATAGAAAATTTTGAAGATGATTTAGAAAATTCTTTAATAGAATATGAGAAAAATCTTAAAGAATTACGATTTGTTATGGAGAAATATCCTGATAATCATAGTAATTTAGATAGTAATAAATTAGTTGGTAATAATAGAATATTAGCTGGTTCAATAGTTTTTATTTTTGGAATAGGAATTGCTTTTTTTGGATATCCTTTTTATGGATTTCCAGCTCTTGTTATAGGGTTAGCACTTGTGTTTATAGGAGCAATTATTATATTTAAAGGAAAAGAAGAATCAGTAGAAATTAGGTTATCAGAGAAAATGGAAGGACAGATTAATAAATTAAATTCAGATATATCTAATATAGAAAATAATTTAGATAAATATGTAAAAAGTATAGAAGTAAATGATTATACTGAACTTATTTCAGCATTAAAAAAATACAAAATATTTAAGGATGAAGAGAGTAAGTTACTTTTAAAGCTTCAAGAAGTAAAAAAAGGAATTGAAGATAATAAAATTCAAGAAAGTATAAAAAAATATAAGAAAAATTCTAGAATAATTGATTCAATGAAGAAATTATCAAGCTGTAAGGACATAGATGAGGTTTTAGAAAAAGTAAAAAAATATGATGACCTTAATGGAAGAAAAGAAGTTATTTCATCAGATTTAAGCAAAATTAATGAAAATATTATAGAAATAAAAGAAGATATAAGCTTAACAGAAGATAATCTTAAGAAAAAGCTTAGCATTATGGGTGTAAAAGTAGAAAATCTTCTTGATATAGAGATATACATTAAAGAGTATAAAGAAAAATTAAAAAAGCGAGAAGAAATACATTCAGCTTTATTATCTATTGAAGAAACCTATAAAGCTTTACTTAAGGATAGAGATATTGATGCGATAAGAGATGAATTAAAGGATATTATTAAGGAAAATAATACATTTACTTATAAGTCACAAGATGAAATAGAGTTAGAAGAGAAAAAAAAGTCTAAGGAACTTTTAGAATGTGAAAAAACAATAAAGGATTTGGAAAATAGTATAAATAACAGACTTATTGGTAAAAGAAACATTATAGAAATAGAAGAAGAATTAAATGAGGTAGAACTTAATATAAATAAAGAAGAAAAAAAATTAAAAGCTGTTAATATGGCACTAGATACAATAAGAGATTCTTTTAATGAGATAAGAACAGAGATAGGACCTGAAATAAATAAAAAAATCCTTAATAATTTTGAATTTTTAACTGAAGATAGGTATAAAGAAGTAAAACTTGGGAATAATTATGAAATGATTGTAAGAAATGATGAAAGTTTATTTAAAGGAAGTTTTTTAAGTAATGGAACATTAGACCAATTATATCTTTCTTTAAGGTTTGCCTTTATAGAACTTATTTTTAAAAATGAAGAATATCCAATAATTTTAGATGATGCTTTTATACAATATGATGATTTTAGAAGGGAAAAAGCATTGATTCTTGTGAAAAATAAAATAAAGGGGCAAGGTATAATATTCACATGCCAAAAAATTGAACAAAAGCTTTTAGAGAAGAATAAAATTAATATAAATTATATAGAAATATAAAAAATTAAAAATTATTATATCAAGATTAGTATTTAATTTTGCTAATTTAAAGGAATAGATATTTCATGCTTTAATTTATAAACTTATTATTGCTATTAAGCTTAGCAAGTTATATATAGCAATTAATATAAAAAATAGTTTGACATGAATTAATATAAAAGGTATAATACTATTCGCAAATGCAAATCATATGCAAATGGAGGATATAATGAAAAAATTTTTATTAAAAGCAAGTATGGTATTATTATTACCAATTATGTTAGTTGGTTGTGGTTCAGAAGAAAATAAAAGTAGTAAGGAAAGTGGAAAGGTAGAAGTTACTGCATCCATAAGTCCTATTAAAGAATTTACAGAATTAATAGGTGGAGATAAAATTGAGGTAACATCATTGGTGCCAGATAATGCAGAGCCACATGATATAGATTTAAAACCAAGGGATTTTGAAAAACTTACAAAAAGTAAATTGTTTATATACAATGGTTTAGGTATGGAAGATTGGCTTGATGAAGTTAAGGAACAAATATCTGAAGATAAGATAAAATATGTTGATACTAGTGAAAATGGAAATGTTATTAAAACAGATGGAAAAATTGATCCTCATCAATGGTTAAGCTTAAAGGAAGCTATAAATCAATGCAATAATATAAAGCTTGCATTATCAGAAGTAGACCCTAATAATAAAGATTATTATGAAGAAAATTATGAAAAGGTAAAGAATGATTTTGAAGAATTATACAATGAATATTTACCTAAATTTCAATCTTTAGAACATAAAAACTTTGTTACAAGTCATGAAGCATTTGGATATCTATGTAGAGATTTTGGTTTAAAACAACAAGCATTAAATGATTTATTTGGTGAAGGAGAGCTTACAGCTAAAAAAATAGAAGATTTAGTTAAGTATTGTGATAATAATGATGTAAATACTATTTTCTCAGAAGAAGAGGATTCACAAAAAGAAGCACAAACTCTTGCAAATGAAATAAATGGAGAAGTAAAACCACTTTACACATTAGAAACTAAAGTAGAAGGAAAAAGCTATTTAGAAGTTATGAAAATAAACTTAGAAGAAATTTATGAATCAATGGATAAATAAATTTAATTTTCTTTAATTAGAGCAATTTGAATATATTATTTTATTTTGACTTAAAGTTATGAGGGCAAAAGAGTAAAATAACATGTTCAAATTGCTTTTCTTATATTATGAGAAATTTTATGGTATTGAGTTATTTTGACATTTGGAAAAAAATACTATATATTTATTCTAATTTTTTTATTGAAATAGAAAAGAAACTATTTATATAATATCATTATAATTGTGATTATTTTAGGAGGAAAAAATGAGTAAGGCAGAAAGTTTTTACAATGATAATATAAAAAATGCTAAAAAAAATATAACTACATTAACCAAAAGTATAAATATTATAGGGTGGATAAGATTATTTATAGTGCTTATTGGAGCTTTTTCAACATATAAATTTTATAATTATGGTGGTCTTATATATGGAATAATAACAGCTTTAGCTTTTGTTTTTATATTTTTAGTAGTAGCAATTATACATGGAAATAAAATAAGTGAGCGAGAAAGACAAAATTGTATTATAGAAATAAATGAAAAAGGTTTAAAAAGATTAGATGGAAGATATAGAGAATTTGAAGATAAAGGAAAAGACTTAATAGAAGATAAGGACCCATTTTGTGAAGATTTAGATATATTT
>JALFQD010000357.1 GCA_022785265.1 Clostridium sp.
CCAGAGATTATGGTAAATCAAAATGGTAGTATAAAAATAAATGCAACTGATGAAACAGAATTAGATAGAGTGGAATTATATTTAGGAGAGACTAAGTTAGAGCTTAATGAAGATAATTCTTACACTTATACTCCAACAGAAGCAGGTGAATTTACATTTACAGCAAAAGCATATGATAAGGCAGGAAATGCATCTACTTCAACATTTAAAATAAATGTAAAAAAATATGCTAGTGAGCAAGAAGAATTTGAAGAAAATTTAACAGAGTATTTAATGATTTGTTCAGAAATAGTTGAGCTTTGTGAAAAAATAGGAATATCATATGAACAGTTAGAGATATTGAACGAAGAGGCACGAAGAAGAGAAAATGGTGGAGAACCATTAACATATAATGAAATGGTCTCTAAAGCAAAAGTTGATAGTATTAATGAAGAACAATATTATGTAGCTCCTGAATGGACTTTATTGCAACCAAGAACTAAATTAATGACTTGTAGTATGCCATCAAAGTCATCATCAAAAAATAGTGGTAATAAAGATAAAGAAATTACAGACGAAGAAAGAAGAGATATGTCATCAAAGGTATCTCATTGTGCAACTGTTGCTAAATATAGAGGATATGATAGTAGTTATGCCTTTTATCTATATATGTCTCATTTTATAGATATTCCTAATGAACCTATAACTTGTGATGGACAATATTTGCCACATATAATAACTCAATATGATATAGCTGCGTATGAAAAGTTCGTGTCAGTTGTTAATGTGAGTGAATTTGTAGATAATTTTGCTAATGTTGCAGCAGATATATATACATTAAAAAATACTGATTTTAGTAAAAAGACAGAAAAAGCTAAAGGTATACTTGATGCAATTAAAAATGCGTCTGCTTGGTTTGATGCATATTGTGCTGAAGATGCTATAGAAGATTCAGTTAAGAGAACAATAGGGAATGCAATTGATAATATGATAAAGACTGGTTTTTATAGATATGCTAGAAGTACAGAAGATATAGTAAAAGAACTTGAAAATAGCTATAATAATAATATTAATTTAGGAAAGACAGGAGCCCTTATTGTGGGAACAGCTGTATTTGGATTAATTACTGGTGGTGCTATATTAATGCCAACTTCAGTATTAATTGGAACAGCATATGTTGATTTTTATACTGATTTAATGCAAGTAGCAGCATTAGTAGCATTAAGATATAGCTTATCTACAAGAGTAGCAGAAAGACTTTGGATAGCTCAAGAAAATGGAGAGATTTAATTAAAACTTTTATGGGGCTGTTGCATCAAAAAATATTAATACAATATATAGTATTTTCATAAGTAACTATTCACTATATATTGTTATGAAATTTCTTTGTGCGACGGTCCCATATTTAATATAAAAAATTAAAAAAAGGGGATAAAAAATAAGAAGAAAGCTAAGTTTGTTGTCTTTATCAATTTTAATCTTAAGTTTATATCTGAAACACCAAAATCAGGAGATAATAATACAAATGTTATAGTATTAGGTTTTATGATGATGGCTTCTGCTATTACAATGTTATTATCAAAGTTTCTTATGAATAAATCAAAAAAATAATAAAATATTATAAAAAATAAAACCATACTATTAAAATATTATAAAAAAAACCCTAATTATATTAAAAAGAAATTAATAAATAAGAAATACTATTGAAAATGTTAAAAAAATTGATAGAATTGATTTTAGTAATAAAAAATAAAATGTTGGGGGAGAAAAATGAAAACAGTAGTAACTAAGTTTGGTGGAAGTTCATTAGCAAGTGCTAGACAATTTGAAAAGGTAAAGAAAATTATAATGGCAGATGAGGCAAGAAAATATGTTGTACCATCAGCACCAGGAAAAAGAGACAAGAAGGATACAAAGATAACTGATTTATTATATATGTGTCATTCACATGTAGAAATAGGAATATCACATGAAGATGTATTTAAGTATATTTATGATAGATATACAGGAATAGTTAGTGAACTAGGCTTAAACTTTGATATCAAAAAACATTTAGATATAGTAAAGAAAGATCT
>JALFQD010000185.1 GCA_022785265.1 Clostridium sp.
AAAATTTCTTATTTCTTCATCCTCATCTTCTTCTGATTTTATTTTTGGAATAATCTCTAAAATATCATCCTTTAAGCTTTTCATAGCTTTTATTTCATCTTCTCTTATATATCTATCAGTTTCTATTTCTAAATAAACCCATGAACTTTTCTTTGAATTTTCTTCACACTTTTCAATTGCTTCATCTATACTTTTACATTTCCATATCTCTATAGGTTTATATACCTTAAAAGGAACTTCTGTTACCTTTGCTTCTTCTTTAGCTTTAACATCTATTATAAAACACTTTTTTTTGTTGTTTATCTCTTTTTTATTATAGTGTATAGGAGAACCTGAATATCTTGCCTTATCGTTTGTATTTGGAACTACTTGTGGCTTATGAACATGACCTAAAGCAATATATTGAGCTTCCTCTGGAAAACAACTTCCATCTACTATATAACTTCCACCAAGTTGTATGCTTCTTTCAGAACCTCCTTCTTCACTTCTCATTGCAAATAGGTGAGATACTACTAAATTTATAGTGTCTTCTCTATAATTAATCTTTAAATCATCAAAAAGCTTATGAATTCTGTCACTATAAGATTTTAATTTTTCCTCTTCTTCATCCATATCATTATATAAAACTTCATTAAGTCTTTTTTCACTTGGATAAGGAACAGTTAAAATTACTGCTTTTTCATTATTTATTTCTATTTCAATAAATCCTTCCCCTGAATTTAAAACCTTATGCTTTCCATAGTTTCCCTTTTCTATAATTGTCTTTGGAGTTCCTACCATAATTATTCCATGCTCCTTTGCTAAAGGACCTGCTGCAACTAGTCTTTCTGGATTATCATGATTTCCTGCTATAACTAATATAAGTCTTTCTCCATTTTCTGAAAGCTGTTTTAATGTGCTATAAAACATTTTTTCAGCTCTTGCTGGAGGATTGCTATTATCATATATATCTCCTGCTATAATCACTAAATCTATATTATTATCCTTAACAATATTTATAAAATCTTTTAAAAACTCTTCCTGCTCATCCATTCTACTAAAACCTTCAAGATTTTTTCCTAAATGAAAATCTGCTGTATGTAATATCCTCATTTTATCCTTCCTTTTTACTTTATATTTCATTTTTATTTTTAAACATCTATATATTTTATTATAATAGTATAATCAGAAAAAATATAGAGATTTATTTACATATTTTTCAAATAAATACCCTGAAATTTATATAATTAAAGCACCTATATTTCTATAGATGCCCTTTTAATATGGATATGTAACAATAAATATTTGATAAATGATATTTTTGTAGGAGAACCTAAAACTCTCCTACAAACTGAAATTTTTATTTCTTTTCTTTATTTAGTTGCAAACGAATTATACCAAATAAATTTGACAAAGTTGTACAAGCTAACGCTAAACAAAGAATTATATTAGATTTTTCTTCACTAAAAATAGAAACACAAAGAAATATTATTCCACTTATTGTTAATCCAATACTTGAAATTACTAATAAAGTGTTTATCACATTCTTATTCTCCATGCTTTTTCCTCCTCAAATTCTTATTTATGTGACCAGCTATTTATTATTGTTCTTTTTTAAGCCACTTAATAGCATTTGATAGCTTTATAGGATTTCCATACATTAAAGTTGCCATTCTATAAATCTTAGCACCTAAGAAACCAACAATTACTATTGAAGCAATCAATAAAGCTAATGAAATTATTATTTCTATTGTAGGAACAGTTCCCATTGCTACCCTTACAAACATTGCATTACATGAACTAAATGGAATAAATGACATAACTTTAATTATCATTCCATCAGGATTAGTTAAATTAAACATTGTAAGTATAAATACTATAACATAAATCATTGATATGTTTCCTGCACTTTTTCCTATATCTTCTGTCTTAGAAACTAATGCACCTAAAGCACCAAAGATAAATGTATATAATAAATATCCTAACATTCCAAAAACTGCAAAAGTTAATAGTACATTTGATGGAATATCAAATACCATATCTAATAATCCATTCCAAGAATCTCTATTTATTTTATATGACACTAATCCTGAACCAATTATTAATCCCATTTGTATAAAGCTTGCTATTGCCCCTGCTATTACTTTTCCAAAAATCAAACTATTACTGCTTGTACTAGTTACCAAAACCTCAATTGCACGATTACTTTTTTCACTTGTAACTGAAGTAGCTATAAGCTGACCATACATTATTATCATAAAATATAATATAAATATTAATGCATAAGTATATATGTAGTTGCTTACACTATCTTTTCCTAATATTTCAACATTGCTTTCAATAGGCATATTATATAAAGCATCCATTTCATCTACACTTATATTTTTATCCTTAAGATAATCTTCTCTATACACTCTAGATAAAACTGATTCAAATATAGGTTGATTTTCATCTGAAAAACTACTATTTTCAACTAAATAAGAATAATCAGTTAATGAATTTACAATAAAACCTGCATCGGCTTTGTCTTCATTTATTAAATCTTCAACTTCTTTTCTACTATTAACATTTTCCCATTCAACATCTTCAAAAGCCTTTTTTAAATATTCATTATTTGCTATGATATTATCCTTATCATAAATTGCAAAAACCCTCTTTTCTTCATCTTCTTTTTCATTGCTCTCTACTTTATCTTTTCCACTTAAAGCTGGAATATTGATAAATGAAGGTACTGATAAACCTACTATTAGCAATAATGAAAATAGAATTGTTGTTATAAGATAGCTCTTATTTTTAAAGTAATTTCCTAATTCAAATTTTAATACAGTAAAAAATTGTTTCATTATTTATCCCCTGCCTTTGATACAAAAATGTCATTTAATGTTGGTTCATACACTCCAAATCTTTCAATATCTATATCTGATTCTAAAATTCTTTTTAACAAATCATTTTTGTTCTTACCTTCTAATAGTTCAAGAACTATAAATTCCTTTTTAACATCATCTATTCTTATAAGATTTTTATAGTCATTTTCACATTTTTCTTTTAAATTATCTAAAGAATAGTTAGAAGCACTTAATATTAATCTATTTTTACCAAAATCCTTTTTTATTTCTTTTAAGTTTCCGCTTAAAACTACATCCCCATGATTTATAATAGCTATATCCTCACAAAATTCTTCTACATAATTCATTTGATGACTTGAAAATATAACTAATTTTTTATCCTCAATAAGCTCTTTAACTACTTCCTTTAAAACTTGAGAATTTACTGGGTCTAATCCACTAAATGGTTCATCTAAAACCACTATTTCAGGGTTACATACCAAGGTTTGAGCAAGCTGAACTTTTTGTTGATTTCCTTTTGATAGAGTTTCAAGAAGACGATTTTCATATTCTAAAACTCCCAATCTTTCAAGCCACTTTTTTGTATTTTTCTTAGCATCTTTAGTTGATATTCCTCTTAAATTTGCTAAATATATAATTTGTTCTGAGACCTTTTTCTTAGGATACAATCCTCTTTCCTCTGGAAGATAGCCAATTTGAAAATTTTTAGGATTAAAAGGCTTTCCATCTAAAAGAATTTCTCCTTCATCTGATTTAAAAACATCCATTAAAATTCTTATTGTTGTTGTTTTTCCTGCTCCATTTCTCCCAAGAAGTCCAAGTGCCTTTCCACTTTCTACAGAAAAAGAAATTCCATGTAAAACTTCATTTCCTGAAAAACTCTTATGCAAATTTTTTACTTCTAGTTTCATATTAATTCCTCCCAAATTATCATCTATTGTTTTGTTTATAAATTAACCCTCTTGCCTTGTTAAGATAATTATATAAAATGTGTTATTTTGTTACATCTATCTTTTGTAATTATGAAAATGACTTAAGTCATTTTTGAATAAAATCATTAAATATTTCACATAATAAAAAGACAATATAATAAACCAACAAGTAATTTTGAGGTGATATTTTTGAAAAAAAATTCTTTATTTATTTTTATATTAACTATTTTGCTATCACTTTCCTGTGCCTTTCAAGCTCTAGCAGATGACAATACAGAGCTTAACTGGTACTATGTTCCTGCTAAAAATAATGCTATTCCTGAAGGTGCAAAGGAAGGAGTATCCTTTCTTAAAGATTATGATGGCTATTATTTAGGTGATACTTCATCAAAAGTTTTATATCTTACATTTGATGAAGGTTATGAAAATGGCAATACTCCCGCTATATTAGATACACTAAAAGAGCTTAAAATCCCAGCTGCCTTTTTTGTTGTAAAGCCTTACATAGATAGTGAACCTGATATAATAAAAAGAATGGTTAATGAAGGGCATTTAGTATGTAACCATTCAAATCATCATCCTTCTATGGCTTCTATAACTGATGATGAAAAATTCAAAGAAGAATTTACTTCTGTTGAAGAAGCTTTTAAAAATCTTACTGGACAGGATATGCCTAAATTCTTTAGACCTCCAATGGGCAAATACTCAAAAAATTCTCTAGCAAGAACTAAATCCTTAGGATATAAAACAATTTTTTGGAGCTTTGCTTATAAAGACTGGCTTGTAGATGACCAACCTAATGAAGCCTTTGCCATTGAAAAAATAAAAAATGGAGTTCATCCTGGTGGAATTCTTCTTCTTCATGCAGTTTCCGACACAAATACAAAGGTTTTAAAACAAGTTCTTTCTGAACTTCAAAACGAAGGATATGTATTTAAGTCGTTAAATGAATTGCCTTAAATCATTTATTTTAACCTTGTATCTAGTATAAAATACCTTTTATTAATTGTCAATATCTTCTATACAAAAAAATGTTAATTATTACTTTGCTTTCTAGTTTTAAATCAACGCAAAGTAATAATTAACACTTTCTAACTAATTGAATATATTATTTTTCTCTTCCACCATGCTAACTCCAAATCAGAACAAAATAATATATTTAATTTACTATAACTAAATATGAATTTGTCCTCTTCTACTAATATGTGTTTCTAAATCAGCTAATCTAGTTGGAATTGGCAATCTGCTTTCATTATTAATTAAATTTAATACTATTTCCATAGTAGTTTCTAAATCAATATAATTTCCAACTGATATAAATATAGGTTTTATAGCTTTTTTTGTTCTTAAAACCCTACCATAAACCTCTTCTTTTATTACAATATCAGTATATGCCCCTTCTTTATCTTCTGGCATATCAAAATTTATGCCATCAATCTTTAAATAACTTTTTGCAACTCCTATAGTTGGCTTGTCTAAGAAAAAAGAGGCATGAGTAGCTATACCCATATGATTAAAATGTAAGTAGCCATTACCATCAAAAATAAATATATCAGGTTCTGAAACTAACTTCTTTGAAGCCTCAATAACTAAAGGCAATTCCCTAAACGCTAAAAATCCAGGTATATATGGTACTTTTATCTCTCCTACACTATTTACTTTTTCAACTACTTCTTTTGTGTTATAATCAATAACAACTATACAACATGTTCCGTATTGTTTATTTCCCTCTTCCCAATAAGCTAAATCCACACCAGCTACTAATTTTATATTATTTTTATTAAATGTATTTTTTAACATTATTTTTTTTTTCAAATCATTTTGTATATCAATAAACTTTGACTCTTCATAAACATCAAAGTTATGAACTTCTTTTATTTTCATACTTGACTCCTTCATTTAATTCACTTTTATATTTTTTAAATTAAAAAGTCTTATAGCATTTTTATACATTACATTTTCATATTCTTCCTTTGTAAGACTATTTTTAAACTTTTCACTTAAATACACACTACATATAGTTGGATGATTGTATGTATCTACTCCATCTATTGGATTGTCTGTTCCAAATAATAATTTTTCAGAGCCACATCTTTTTATCATTTTTATTGCATGCTCTGGTTCAACCCAAGCTGTATCTCCATAAAGATTAGGAAGTTTTTCTATATACTCAATAGCCCTTTCATTGTCTGTTCCAAGCCCCATGTGACCCATTATAAAATTAACCTTTTTATATTTTTTAGCCATTTCATAGACAAGCTTTGGATTTGAACATTCATCATTTGCTGTATGAGTAAGTATTGGCAAATTATACTCTTCTGCAAGTTTTATATATTCCTGAACTTGTAAGGAATCAAATCTTATTTTTGAATGATAAGGATGAATCTTTATTCCTAAAACCCATTCTCTATTTTCCTTAACTAAGTTTTTAAACTCTTCTGTACATCCTTCTAATCTTGGTTTTACCCAAAGGAGTGCTCCTATTTTTTTAGGATTATTTTTAGCAAATCTTAATATTTTTTCACAAGTTTCAATTTGGCTATGCTGAGATTCTATTGGAATTAGCTCCTGATTACCATCCACTTCTGAAGCTTCTACATTTGAAACTAAGCTGTAATCAATATTATATTTTTCCATAGACTTAAGTACCATTTCTTCTGGCATATTAAAATTCATAATATTTCCTATATGTACATGAGAATCTATAATCATAAAATTTCCTCCTTATAACTAATATTATACTTTCTTATATAAACTTTCTATTAAAATAAATTGCATTACAAATTGATAAATAGTTATAAATTTATATTACCTAAAGAGGCTATCACATTAAGAAATATTAATAGAATATATAGCTACTTTATACTATATATTACTACAAAAATTTTTGTGTGATAGCCCTAAATATTTATTTCATAACATTACATATTTTTTCTTTTCTTTTTAATGAATTTTCTTCTAGTTCTTTTATTTCTTTTTCTATTTCTTCTGCTATTGGCAAATCTTTTAAAGAATCTAAATTAATTTTTACATTAATTATAGCACTTTCTATTGCTGCATTAAGAAGTATTGCTGCACATACCCCATCAGAAACTAGCATTTTATTTCCATATTTTATTGCTGCATCTATATTATCATAGAATTTGTAACATTCTTCTCCAAGTTTTTTTGGTGCCATCATTGCTTTAATTGTTTTTTGTTTTATTTCTTTGTTTCTAAATTCTTTTTCTTCTTCTGTTTCTTTAGGAAGTTTATAACAATCCATAAGTTTATTAAATTCTTCTCTATCTTCTTCCATAAGTGTTAAAGCTTTTTTTGTAAATTTAGCTGAAGCTTCTTTAAAGTCTAAAACTAATTTTTGTGTTTCCACATCTTGTTTTTCAAAAGCTTTTTTATTAATAGTTAAGGAATATACCATTGAATTTAAGCTTCCAGAAAGTGCAGCTACAAGCCCTGCTACACTTCCCCCTCCTGGTGCTGGTAGTGGTGATGATAAATCATTTAAAAATTCTTCTATTTTGTAATCTTTAAATTCCATATTAAATTCCTCCTATGTTATTTATTCTATATTTTTATTATATACTATTTATTATTTAATTTTTTAAAACTTCTTTATAAACATTCTTTATTTTTTCAATTATAACTTTTTCAGAATAAGAGTTTATACAGTTTTCTCTTATTTTTTCCTTTGAAAACTCTGGTATTTTCTTTATAAAATTCTTTAACCCTTCAACTAAAGCTTCATGATTTTTATTTTCAACTAAAATTCCATTAAAGTCTTTAATTATATCCTCTGCCCCACCATTTTTAGTTCCAAGAACAGGTTTTCCTAATGATAAGGCTTCTATATAAACAACTCCAAAGGTTTCATGTTCTGAAGGAAGAACAAAACCATCACAATTATTCATTTCTTTAACTACATCTTCTCTTTTAACCTCTCCTAGGAAGGTTATTTTTTCATCCATACCTAAATCTGATGATAATTTTTTATATTCCTCTTCTTTGTTTCCGTATCCACCTATTCTAAGCTTAATGTTATCATCATCTTTAAAGGCTTCTGCAAAGGCTTTTATAAGTCTATCTATTCCTTTTTCTGGAACTAAATATGCTAAAGAAAATAAGGTTATATCCTCACTTTTCTTCTTTTCTTCTGGAATAAACATGGAAAAATCAACCATATTTCCTATTACTGTTATTTCATTTTTTGTATATTGCTTCATTTCCTCTTTTAGTCCATTTCCAACTGCAATCAAACAATTAGCAGAATCATAAGCATTTTTTATCCAAGGCTCATAGCTTTTTTTTACATACATACTATATTTTAATGAGGAATGTTCTGTTAAAACAAAAGGAATATTATATTTATTAGCTACATAAGAAGCTGATATTCCTCCCCAAAAAGCAGAGTGGGCATGAATAATATCTACCTTACCCTCTTTTTCTATTATTTCTAAATATAATCTTTCCATACGCCTATTAAAAAACTTAAACATATTGGGGTTTTTAGGAAGAAAATTATAATTTCTAAACCTATATGTTCTTAATCCATATTCTTCACTAAAGACTATTCCTGTCTTTTCCTTTAGCTTTCCAACATCAGTTATAGGCCAGATTTCATTATAAGCAACTGTCACCTTTTCTCCACTTCTTTGAAGAGCCTGAAATTGTTCTTTAAAAAAACTTCCATGAACCTTTTCATTAGGCGAAGCATACCAAGATGGCACCACCATTATGTGCATAAAATTCCCTCCACTTCACATATATTTAACTAATCCTATTTTTTAAATATATCAGTTAGTCTCTTAGTTATAGTCTTCCATTCAAAATTATAATCAGCTTCTCCTAAAAGAGCCTCTTCTTTAGTTTCTAAAATTTCTATAAGTGAATTTTTTATGTCATTTTTATTGTTTAAAGTATTTTTACATCTTTCATGATTTTCTACAAGCTTCTTTATTGGGTCATTTTCATCTCCATAAATAACAAATATCTTTCCCTTACCTCCAAAATACTCATATATTTTTGCTGGTATCTGCTTTGAATTCTTGTTTCCAAAAATAAGAAGAACCTCAGAATTTAACATATACTTTAATGCCTCTTCAAAAGGAATTCTCTTATTTACCTTACTTATCTCTAAGTTCTCTAAATCTCTTTTAGCCTCACCATCATCAATATTTCCAAAAAACATAAGATTAATTTTTTTATATAAATCTGGTCTTTCCTTTGAAATATCCTCTAAAGCCCTTATAAATGGCTTTATATCTCTAAGCTTTGAAAATATTTCTCCTGCATAAATTATATTTATTTTATTTTCTTCTATAAGTTTTGGTTTTTCTTCTTTTGACAATCTATTAAAAAGCTCTTCATCAAAACCTCTTGTTATTATAAAAGTTTTATCCTTATCTATTTTATATGTATCAATATAATCCTGTCTGTTTGCTTCTGTTACAAATATAAATTTATCAGCATTTTCTACAATCTTCTTTTCCATAGATTTCTCTATTGATTTCTTAATAAAGAAAGATTTTTCTCTTGTAGAATCCTTAAGCCAAGGGTCACTCCAATAGGTTATCCAAGGAATATTTTTATTTTCTTTTTTTATATAATAAGCACATAAATGAGAAGATGGAGGCTCATGCATTGAAAAAATCAAATCAAAATTTTCCTTTTTCATAAGCTCTATTCCATACTTTCCTGCCTTCTTTGCCCATGAATAATACATATCTGGAATTACTACTGCATTTTTTATACTTCTTAAAAGTTTCATCTTTTTAATATTTTTTGTACTTTCAGTTTTAGGCTTTTCACTTTCATTTCCTTTTCTAGGGACAAGCTTATTAAATATTTTTCCTCCTTCTATTAAATGAACTTTTATATCTTTGTTAATCATATCTCTTAAAGAGCTATCATAATAAATCGAATTTTCTGGGAAATCTACTGTTAATAAATGAACCTTATTTCCTTTAACTTCACTAAGTTTATTTAAATATTGAAGGGTTTCTATTGCAGCAGAATTATTAATAAATGGTGAATAGCATGCTATAAATAAAATCTTCATATTATCTCCTATTTAATTTCTTTATTTTTTAATAAATTAACTATTTCCTTTACCTCTTCTATCTTTAAAATTAATGTCATTACGAAATATGTTATTATTCCTATAATTGTTCCTACTATTACAAAAAGAATTATTGGCATTGAATCTATAAAACCTTTTGCAAGTATAATAACTAAAGACATTATAGCTGATGAAATAACAATTTTTGTGAGTTTTAGAATTAAAGGTTTTACTTTAAATTCTCCTACAAGCTTTGTTATGTTTATTAAAAGTAAAATTGAAGTAACCATCATTGCTATTGACGAGGAAATAGTTATACCTAAAATTCCAAATTTCTTTGATAAAGTCAAGCTTAAAGCTATATTTATTATAACACCAATAACTCCATTTTTTGCTGTAATCTTTGTTTTTCCCATAGAAAATAATATAGAATTTAAAATATCTCTTACTCCAGTAAAGAAAATTCCTATTGCATATCCTGTTAAAGCCATAACTGTAAGACTTACAGCACTATCAGAATACATTCCTCTCTTATAAACTATTGTTATTATTTCTTCTCTAAAAAGAATTACTCCCATACTTATAGGAATAAGAAGTATAGCTAAAAATACTATTGATTTTGATAATATATCTAAAAATTCTTTATATTTTCCTTCATTTCTTCTATTTGCAAGTATTGGATAGACTACAGTAGATATTGAAGTTGTAATAATTGTATTTATAAAAGTTATTAAAAGTTGTGCATTATCTAGGGTTGTTATTGCTCCTTCTCCTAAAGATGAGGCTATTCTCTTATCTACAATCATATTTAATGAGTTTGCTCCTGCCCCAATGATTACAGGAATTATCAAAATTAATATAGCCTTAACTTTTTCATCCTTAATATTAATAAATGGCTTATATCTATATCCATGACTTCTTAAAGATGGTACTTGAACAGCCACCCTAAAAAAGTTTCCTATAACATTTGCTATCATTAATCCATGAACATTATAGCTTTTAAATAATAGTAGATAGATAATTATAGGCAAATTAAAGAATAATCCTAATATTGAAGGAATAACAAAATCCTCATGTACTTGAAGAAGTGCAGTAAAGCATGCATTTATACTTAAAAATATTATATTTAAAAGACTTATTCTAGCAAGTTCTGAAGCAAGCTTTAGAGTTTCTTCATCAAGACCATTTGCTAAAAGTTTAACTATTTCTTCTGGAAAAAAGCTTGCTACTATAAATATAATAAGTGAAATAATAAATAATATATTTATTATATTATTTGCAAATTTATGCATTTCATCAGTACCTTTTTTTACCTTAACCTTACTAAGCATAGGCAAAAAGGAAGTCGAAATAGCAAGCCCAACTATTGTAAATATTGTTTCTGGAATTGCTGTTGCTGTTTTATAGGCATCTGTATAATTTGAAGCACCAAAATTATTAGCAATAAGTATATCCCTAAAAAAACCTATAAATCTGCTTATTACAGCCATTATCATAACTATTAAGGTAGATTTAAATAAGCTCTTCATAATTTTCTCCTTATCTGTTTCTTAAAACTCTTAATAAGAATTTTGGTATAACTCCAAGTCTTTTTATTCTCCAAGGTTCTTTACCTACTCTATAAAGCCATTCAAGGCCTAATGAAAGCATCCATTTAGGTGCTCTGTTTACCTTTCCTGCAAACACATCAAAACTTCCTCCAACAGGCATATAAAAATTACAATTAAGCTCATTTATATAATTTACAATAAAATTTTCCTGTCTTGGACATCCCATTGCAATAAATATCCCCCAAGGATTAGATTTTTTTATGTCTTCAATAATATCATTACAGTTATTTAAATCAAAAAAGCCATTATGACTTCCCACTATCTTTATATTAGGGAACTCTTTTTTTATGTTTTCTTTGCAAAGCTTTAAAATTTCTTCTTCTGCCCCTAAAAGATAAATTCCTTTTTCTTCTCTTTCACATTTTTCAATAATAGCTCTCATAACTTCTATTCCTGCTATTTTTTCTTTTACAGGATTCTTTACTATTTTAGCTGCAAGTACAGTTCCTACTCCATCTGGAATTATAATAGAGTCTTTTCCATTAAAGAGCTTATTAAGATTTTCATTTTCAAGACCACTATACAATACTTCTGGATTTCCTGAAATCACTATAGTTTTATCTCTTTTATCTAATTCCTTTAAGAAATTTTCTTTTGTTTCATTAAAAACCTTATATCCTAAAATATCTGTATACATTCTATTTCCCCTTTAACATAGTAACAAGCTGCTTTACAATTTCATCTTCTGAGTTTATTTTTTTAGCTTCCTCTAGATATTCCTTTGCCTTTTCCATATTTCCTAAGTTTAAATAACACATAACAATATTAGTGCAAGTTTCAACATCTCTTGAAGCTTCAAAGGCTTTTTCAAAATAGGCTAAAGCTTCTTCATACTCTCCAAGACATGCATAGTTTATTCCAAGCTCTGTAACAACTTCTAACATTCCTGATTCTATTTCAAGGCTTTTATTTAAGTAGTATATAGCCTTATTAAAGTTTTCAAGTTTTCTTGAGGCAATTCCTAAATAATAATAAATTAATGGATTCTTATCAAATTTTTCTGATAAATCCACTAACATTTTAAAAGCTTCTTTAGGGTCTTTATCTAACATTTCTACTGCTTTTTCATAATTAGATACATTTTCTATATCATCAATTAATGTTTTTATTTCCTTAGTTATTTCTCCACCTTTATTTATATACTCATTTATCTCAACCTTTGCTCCTAAAAAATCCTCTTTCTTTCTAAGAATTACTGCTTTATATAGATAAGGTTCTGGCATATCTATAAATTCTTTTTTTCCTTCATCAATATCTTTTAATAGTATTTCTTCAAAAGCACTATCTTTTTCTCTTATGCTTTCTCCAACAAGAAGAAGCTTTTTATAATACTCCTCATCTCCTGTTGCTATGTATAAACCTTTTAAAAGAAGATAAGCTTCTTCTAAATTATCTTCCTTTACTCTATCTGCAACCAAAGATTTTCCACATTCTTCACTATCAGAAATGTTATTTAAAATTATTATATAATCTTCTTTAAATTTTAGATTTTCATCTGCTCCCATTGATAAAAGCATTCCTTCAATAAAATAATATATTGGAAGATTATTTATTTTAATTTGGTCATTAATATTGCTTGTTATATATTTTGAGCTTATAGGAATATATACCTCACTATTTTTTAATTTTATATTTTGTGGAATACCTACACTTTTCTTAAAGCCATCCCACTTTACTTCTAAAAACAATAAACTATTTAATTTTTCATTAAAAAGATTTTTATAATTCATTTAAGCACCACCTTATTCAAATCTTTTATAATTATAACCTATTTTAAGAAATATAACAAAAAAAGGACCCCTAAAAGGAGCCCTAAAAATAAATTATTTTAATTTTTCATTTATTATATCCATTATAGCAGCCTTAAATCTTGCTGATTCTTTTTCTGCATTTTCTAAGCTTGTTCCTCTTACTGCTGAATAAATCTTCATTTTTGGTTCTGTACCTGAAGGTCTAACAACAAATGATGAACCATCTTCAAGTATAAACTTTAATACATTTGACTTAGGTAATTTTATTTCAGACTTAGTTCCAGCTACAAGATTTTCTTCTACGCTTAGCTTATAGTCAAACTTAGTAACTACCTTAACTCCATCAACTTCTGATAAGCTAGAGTTTCTTAAAGCATCAATACAAGAAGCTATCTTTTCTTGTCCTTCCTTACCCTTAAGTTCTATTGAAATTAATTCTTCTTTGAAGAATCCTATTCTTTCATAAAGCTTAATTAATGCTTCATATAAAGACATTCCCTTATTCTTATAGTATAAAGTCATTTCTGCTATTAACATTGAAGCTATAACAGCATCTTTATCTCTTACAAAAGTTCCAGCTAAATATCCATAGCTTTCTTCAAATCCAAATAAATATGTCTTATCATTATTTACTTCAAATTCGTGAATTTTTTCTCCTATGTATTTAAAGCCAGTTAATACATCCATGCATTCTACGCCATAATTTTCTGCTATCTTTCTTGCACCTTCAGTAGTAACTATTGTCTTTATAACAACTCCATTTTCTGGTAAAGTGTTAGTTTCCTTCTTAGCATTTAATACATAATCAGTTAATAATAAACCTGTTTGGTTTCCTGTTAAAACCTTATATTCTCCATTAGCATTAACAACTACACCAATTCTATCACAGTCTGGGTCAGTACCAAATATAATATCTGGCTTTTCAGTTTCTGCCATTTTTAATGCAAGTTCAAAAACTTGTGGCATTTCTGGATTTGGATATGGAGCTGTTGGGAATTCTCCGTTTGGAGCTTCTTGTTCTTTTACAACTTTAACATTTTCATATCCTAATTCTTTTAAAACTCTTCTTACTGGAATATTACCACTACCATGAATTGGAGTGTATATTATTTTTAAATCTTTAGCCTTTTCTTTTACTAATTCAGTGTTTATAGCTAAAGATTTAACTTTTTCTATATAAACCTTATCTACATCTTCACCAATCATCTTTAAAAGACCTTTATTTAAAGCTTCTTCTTCAGATATAGTCTTAATCATGCTAAAATCTGATACTTTTGCTACATAATCAATAACTTCCTTTGCAGGCTTATCTGTTAATTGACATCCAAATTGGTCATATGCCTTGTATCCATTATATATTTTAGGGTTATGAGATGCTGTTATAACAATACCACCATCACATTTTAATTCTCTTACAGCAAAAGATAACATTGGTGTTGGTCTTAAGCTTTCAAATAAATTAACCTTTATATTGTTTGCACATAAAGTTAATGCAGCTGCCTTTGCAAATTCTGGTGACATATTTCTTGAATCATATGCTATTGCTACTGATGGATTTTCAAAGTTTGCATTTAAGTAATCTGCAAAACCTTGAGTTGCTTGAGAAACAGTATAGATATTCATTCTATTGCTTCCTGCACCTATAACTCCTCTAAGACCACCTGTACCAAATTCAAGGTCTTTATAGAATCTATCTTCTATTTCCTTTTCATCCTTTATTGCTCTTAATTCATCCTTTATTTCCTCACTTATAATTTCTGAATCAAGCCATGCTTGGTATTTTTCCTTGTATGACATTAATTGACACCCTCCTCAAAATATAACTATGAATTATATTATACAATAACTTCACAGATTTACAATAATAACATTAATATTTATAATTATACATCATTTTTTTTAAAAAAGATAGCACTACATTTAATTTCTACCTACTTTCGCTATTCTTTAACATTACTGTTACAATTATTGCAATTATTAACACAATAGTAACCCCAAGACCTCCTTCCATTCCAAATCTTCCTCCATTTATAAGTTTTCCACTTTCTAGTGCTGTAAATGAAAATAATGAATTTTGAGTTTTTAAACCACTTACCTGAAAACCATAAAAATTTCCTTGAACAAAATTCCATATTGAATGAATTGCACATACTCCCCATATGCTATTAGTTTTCATAAAATATACAGAAGCAAAAACTCCAAACAAAATTATATTTATAACAGCAAGAAAGCTTACTCCTGGATTTAACATATGAAGAACAGAGAAAAATACAGAATTTATTATTATTGCTGCTATTATAGAAGTTCTATTTGTTAATGAAACAAAAAAATATCCTCTAAAGGTTACTTCCTCACACATTCCTTGTATTAAAAATCCACCTAAAAAAATCATTATAATTCCTATATTAGAAAAGCCATTAAACCCATTAAATTTTAAGCTTCCTGTTATAAAAGCAATTAAAACTGCTAATGAAAATATAACAAATCCTATAAGCATTCCTTTAAAATATTCTTTTAAAGCTTTTTCTTTATTAAATCCCATAGAAAATAAAGAACGCTTTTCAATAAACTTGCAATATATTATTACAACTAAAGTTGAGACTCCTGTAAAATATAAACTCATTACCAAAAGATTTGTTGGAGTATTAAAAATTAAATCTATCGCCTTATCTATATAAACGATATCATCTTTTAGAAAATCTTGGACTATATAGATAGCTGGCACAATAGCTGCTACTATTTGAGAAATTAAAAAAACAAGTAAAAATATTAAACATTGTATTACTGCATTAGGCTTATGTTTTGCTTTTTCTGCCTCCTTCATAAAAGGTGTTTTTTCATTTAACATATTCATAAAATCCCTCCTCTTTGTTATTATCTATTTTACCATAAAAATGCTTTTTATTAAGAGTTTTAAGTTTAAATTTATTATGATATACTTTTACTATACTATGAAAGGAGGAAGGAAAAATGCTTAAAGAATTTAAAGAATTTGCTCTTAAAGGCAATATGATTGATTTAGCTATTGGTGTTATTATAGGTGGAGCTTTTAATAAAATAGTAACTTCATTAGTAAATGATATTATAATGCCTGTACTTAGCTTTTTTACTGGAAGACTAGATTTTTCAAATTATTTCTTTGCATTAGATGGTAAACACTATGATACAATAGCTCAAGCACAAGCTGCTGGAACTGCTACAATTAATTATGGTACTTTTATTTCTGGTGTTATTGACTTTTTAATCATGTCTTTTGTTGTATTTATAATTGTTAAGCAATTAAACAAATTACATAAGGCACCTCAACCTGCTGCTCCAACAGAAAAAGAGTGTCCTTTCTGTAAGACAAAAATCAACATAAATGCAACAAGATGTCCTCATTGTACATCTGAGCAACCTAAATAATACATATAAAAAGGCAATTGTTCTTTTGTGGACAAGCTTATATTTAACTAAATGGAAAAGACTGATTTGATAAAAATTATTAAATCAGTCTTTTTTATAAATTTAAATCTTTAAAATTTATTTTTCAATTTCAGAAAAATCTAACGTAGCAAAATAATCTTCTGGAGTTTCTGCTCTTCTTATAAGCTTAACAGAACCATCTTCTCTTAATAAAAGTTCTGCTGACTTTAATTTTCCATTATAGTTATATCCCATTGCAAAGCCATGAGCTCCTGTATCATGAATTACAAGATAATCTCCCATATCTATCTTTGGAAGCATTCTATCTACTGCAAACTTATCATTATTTTCACAAAGTGAACCTGTTACATCATACTTATGGTCACAAGCTTCGTTTTCTTTTCCTAAAACAGTTATATGGTGATAAGCTCCATACATAGCAGGTCTCATTAAGTTTACTGCACAAGCATCTACTCCTATATATTCCTTGTAAATATGCTTTTCATGAATAGCCTTTGTAACTAAATGCCCATATGGTGCAAGCATAAATCTTCCAAGTTCTGTATATATAGCTACATCTCCCATACCTGCAGGAACTAAAACTTCTTCAAATGCCTTTCTTACTCCTTCTCCAATGACCATTATGTCATTTGGTTCCTTATCTGGAGTGTATGGAATACCAACTCCTCCTGAAAGATTAATAAATCCTATATGAACTCCTGTCTTTTCCTTTAATTCTACTGCAAGTTCAAAAAGAATCTTTGCAAGAGTTGGATAATATTCATTTGATACTGTATTACTTGCAAGGAATGCATGAATACCAAATTCCTCTACTCCAAGTTCTTTTAATCTCTTATAAGCTTCAATCATTTGGTCTTTTGTCATTCCATATTTTGAATCTCCAGGATTATCCATAATATCTGTTCCAAGTTCAAATATTCCACCTGGGTTAAATCTACATGATATTACCTTTGGAATATCTGCAACTTCCTTTAAAAAATCAATATGAGTTATATCATCTAAATTTATTGTAGCATTTATTTTTCTTGCATATTGAAACTCTTCAGCTGGAGTATCATTTGAAGAAAACATTATATCTCTATTTTTAAAACCACACTTTTCTGACATCATAAGTTCAGTTAATGAAGAACAGTCTGTTCCACATCCTTCTTCTTGAAGAACCTTTAATATATATGGGTTTGGTGTAGCCTTTACAGCAAAATATTCTTTAAATCCCTTATTCCATGAAAAAGCCTTTTTAAGCTTTCTTGCATTTTCTCTTATTCCTTTTTCATCATAAATATGAAATGGTGTTGGATATTTCTTTACAATTTCTTCAACTTGTTCCTTTGTTACAAATGGTTTTTTTTGCATTTTTTATCTTCTCCCCTTCTCTATTTCTAATAATTTTATCTCATTAGTTAAAGACTCTTTAAAAAGCTCAACTAAATTGTTATTACTTGAATATAAGCATGTAGAGTTAAATTCCCCCGTTAACACATGCTTTGAATCGGCAATAAGTCTTATTTGTTCTTCTTTTTTACTTGAATTATATATTATAGCACCTTCAAATTCAAAAGGATAATCTGTTATTATAACTATTTTTATTCCTCGCTTCTTTAAAGTTTCAAGTTCCTTTTTTACTAATTCAAGCCTTTTTATTGATAGGGATAAATACACTCTCTCTTTTGCTTCTATAAGCATATTTGCTAGTTTATCTATTATATGCTTTTCTCCTTTTATTGTTATATACCCTGAACTTTCTTCTTTTTTAGGAGGAAACTTTAAAATAATTTCATTTTTTATATTTTTTAAAAATCTTATTTTATTATTACAAAATTCCTCTACATTTACTGGAGTATATAAAACAGCATTCCCTTCAATTATGTATGCAGCACCCTTATCTACTAGGCTTGCTAAAGCATTATATGTATTAGAACGAGATATTCCTGTTCTTTTTGAAACCTCATAACCACTTAACTCTCCTTCTGAAGAAAGCAATAAATATATAGTGGCCTCCTGTCTTGTAAGATTAAAATTCATAAGTAAGTCTATTAAGTCCATTAAAAAAGCACCTCAACTTAAGTGTTCCTATCTAGGAATACTATACTCTAATTGAGATGCTTTGTCAACTATACTTTTATATTATTTTTTTATAGAATTTTTACCTTATTATTTTTTTAATTTTGTTCCTTCAGAATTTTGCTCTATTTTTCCTTCTTTCATAAGTCCACCTAAAGCCATTTTAAAGTAATTTTTTGATGTATGAAATGTTTCTTTTATAAGCTCTGCTGGTGTCTTGTCATTAAAAGGCATAAAGCCATTATTATCTTCTAAATAATTTAATATTTTTTCTTTTAATTCATCTCTTGCTTCTAATCTTCTCTTTCTAGGAGTAACTCCTATTACACCATCTTCATATATTCTTTTAACCCTTACATTTAAAACATCTCCAGGAAATATATTTTCATAATGCTCATTTTCTAAAATTATTCCTTGATATTTTCCATCTATTGCAACCCTTATTGTTTTTTCTCCACCTAGTCCATAAGCTATTGCAGAAACTTCCTGTCCAACAGAATATCCTTCTCCAACAGGTATATAAGGGTCTACATAAGTTGTAGCTGCTAATCTGTTTGTTTTATCAAGATATGCATATAAAAGATATTTTTTTCCTTTTAAAAGTTTAAATTTCTGTTCTTTTAATGGTATAAATATATCTCTTTCAAGTCCCATATCTGCAAAAGCTCCAAAAGAACTCTGTCCTACAATTTCTAAATATGCAACTTTTCCAACAGTTATTAATGGCTTTTTTAAAGTTGCTATTGGTCTATCTTTGCTATCTCTATATACAAATACTTCTATTTTATCTCCTTCTTTTATTTCTTCTCCATTTAAAGAGTTATTTGGAATAAGTACATCATTACCCTCTCCATCAGTAAGGTAATATCCAAATTCCACCTTTCTGTCTACTTTTAACTCATTGTATTCTCCAATAAAAATCATTTAATTTTCTCCCTACCTTTATTATGTATTAATTTAATTTTATCATTACTAATTGTTCTTGTCATTAATTCCTACTCTCAAAGACTATAATAAATTATAACTAATTTTTGAGGTGAATTTTTTGGGTAAAAATAAATACTATTATGGTATTCCCCATTGTCATACAGCTTATTCAACTGGAAGAGGAACACCTTTAGATGCCTTTGAATATGGCAAAGAAAATGATTTAGATTTTATGATTATAACAGACCATAATTCATTTTTAGAAAAAGCTATATCCATTCAAGGAAAAGAATGTTCAAGATGGATTTCAACAAAAAACATTGTAGAAAAGTTTAGGAAAAAGAATGAAAATTTTCTTCCTATTATTGGCTTTGAAACCAAAACCTATCCTTATGGAGATTTTAACATAATAAATCCATCTACTTTTTTTACAGGTGTTGTTAGAAATTTAAACCTTCTTCTTTTATGGATGATGAATAATCCTGATTCATTTATTACTATAAATCATCCTCATAGAAATATAACACTTCTTGATTATAATGAATATTTAAATAAATTAATTACTTCTATTGAAGTAGGAAATGGTACCTATCCTAATAAGTATATAAGATATGATAAATATTATTATGCTCTTTTAGATAAGGGGTGGAAGCTTGGTGCTATAAACGGACAGGATAATCATAGAATAAACTTTGGAGATAGCGAAAATCTTACTGTTATTATTTCACAAGAGCTTTCAAGAACTTCATTAATAAAAGCTTTTAGGGAAAGAAGAACATTTTCTACAGAATCTAAAACTCTTAGAATGTTTTTTAAAATTAATGATTACTTTATGGGGGATGAAATAATAGATTCTCCTAAGAAATTAAGATTTATGATTTTTGCAGAGGATTTAAAAAGAAAAATTCTTTCCATTGAAATATTATCAAATGGAGGAAAAACAATAAAAAAAATATCTAATATAAATTTAAATTCTATAAAATATATTTATGAACAAGAAATTAATGAAAAAGAAAGCTGGTATGTAATAAAAATTAATGAAGAAGGAAATAGAATTGCCATAAGTTCTCCCATATTTTTAAAAAAATAAACTGCTTGATTAAGGCAGTTTATTTTTTGTTATTCTTTACTCTATTTGGCTTTGGCTTAGATTTTATAACAATTTTCTTTTCCTTAGGCTTTGGTCCACCTGTTTGATGTATTTCCAAAAACCATAAAAAAGCTACAATTACTAAAATTGAAATTATTGAATTTATCCAAAAGTTTAAATTTATTTTCATAAAAGGAAGAATAATCTCAATTAGTAATAAAATTATCGAAATAGCCAAAGGTACAAATTTATTAATACGTATCTTTGAAAATACAAAAGTCTTACAAAGAAAAGTTGTTACAATAAGAAGTAAAAATACTCCAAGAAATTTTAAGATTCCAAATAAAATACTCATAAATAAATTCCTCCCAACAAGCTATAATAATAATATTAATTTAATTTTAAACTTTTTTCAAGTAAATAAATTAAACTTGTTTCAAAAATAGTAGTTTCCTTATGTTATTTTTTTTAGGAAGCCCAACTCACTTTGTTCGCTGGGTAGGTTCGAAGAGCAAAATATAAAATTTTGATTCTCACCTATCGACGTGTTCCAAGTCACGCCTTCATAAAATAAGGAAACTACTATTTTATTAAGCAAAATTATTTATATTACCAGAAGTAATATTTATAAAATATTATTAATTTTTAAAACTTTCTACCTAAAGGAATAAATATATACTATGAAATATGGTAAAAATTGCAACTTTAAAAATGGCTTTTTTTTTGTTAAAATTATAGATAATATAATAATTTTACGAGGTGATATTATGACTTTAAATCCTAACCTCCAGTTAGATGAACTTGATTTGCAAATTTTAGGATTATTATTAAGGGATTGTAGAATTCCTTATCTAGAAATTGCTAGAGTATGTCATGTAAGTGGTGGTACTATCCATGTTCGTATGAAGAAAATGGAAGACATGGGTATTTTAAAAGGGTCTAGAATTTTATTAGACTTATCTAAACTTGGATATGATATTTGTTGTTTTGTAGGAATTTATGTTGACAAGGCGTCTTCATTTAATTCTGTTTTTAAAGATATGAGTAAAATTCCAGAAATTGTTGAACTTCATCTTACAACTGGAGGTTATTCAATGTTTGCAAAGGTTATCTGTAAAAACATGTCAGACCTACAAACTACTTTATTAGATAAAATAAATAATATATCTGGTGTTCAAAGAACAGATACATTTATTTCTCTATCTCAACCTATTGATAGAAATATAACTTTATAATTATTTTATTTAAAATACATAATTTCATACTTCTTAAGAAATACTATTATATGTAATCTTTAAAAAAGGAGTGTGTATTTATGAAATTATTAGATAATATTGTGCTTGCTCTAATTATAATTGGAGCTATTAACTGGGGGCTAGTTGGTTTTTTTAATTTTGATTTAGTTGCTTCATTATTTGGAGAACTATCAGCACTTAGCAGAATTATTTATGGAATTATTGGTATATGTGGATTATATGCTATTTCATTTTTTGCTAGGGATCAATTTTTATCAAAAGATTAATTATTAAAAGCCTAGTAATTTTACTAGGCTTTAATTTTACATATGTATTGTATATTTAGTTCCAATTTTGGAAATTACCATTAAAAATTAATATATTTTAATTTTATATTAATATAAAATTAAGAATTATACATTATACTAGTGATTGTAGATAAGGGGGTATTAATATGTTTTATTATTTTATATTATATTTTGCATTTTATTCTTTTGTTGGTTGGATAGGAGAAGTTTGCTATGCTTATAAAAATCAAAAGAAATTTGTAAATAGAGGCTTTTTACATGGTCCTTTTTGTCCTATGTATGGAATCTGCATGATTACAATATTAATGTTATGTAGAACCTTTTCAGACTTAAATCCTTTTCAGTTCTTTATAGTTACTACTATTTTAACTGCAATTATAGAATATTTTACAGGGTTTATTTTAGAAAAATTATTTAATCAAAAATGGTGGGACTATTCAGAAGATCCTTTTAATCTTCATGGTAGAATATGCCTTCACTTTTCTTTAATGTTTGGAATTGTTAGTACAATAGGAGTAAAATTTGTACATCCTATAGTTATATCTATATTTAACAATTTAAATCCTAAGTTTGGATTATTTCTATTTTATTTTTTAACGATTTATATTTTTATTGATTTTATTTATACACTTTCTTCATTAATAGAATCTAAAAAGAGAGCCACCAACTAGCTTGGAAACTCTCTTTTAATTTATAATTTTCTATTTTTTATAAATTCAACTATTTATAATTTAATCAAGCTCATTCATTTTTTATAGTTTTTTTATTTCCTCAAATAATTGTAATGCAGCATTCTTTGGACCATTCTTCTCTTGTCCTTTAACACCTAATGCTGTCTTTATTTGGCCAACCTTAACATCTGATTTAAACATTATATCAAAATATTTATTAATTAACACATCTGTTTCCTTTTCCTTTTGAGCTGGTCCAAATGGATTTGCAAAGAAAGATTCAACTAAACCTTTTTCTGTAGTTGTTCCCTTTGCCATTCTAGCTCCTGCTCTAAATACTTTTATTGCTTCCTCTGGAGTTTCAAAATATTCTAATGATTTTCCATCTTCAACCTTTGAGTAATTATTTGCATAGAAGAAAAAGTCAACCTTATGTCCGTGCATTATTTTTTTATATGGAGTTACAGGCATAATAAGTCTTGCATTAATTTTATCAGGATTCATAAATATACTTCTATCCATTTCTTTAAATGCATATCCTTGGTCTAAATCATCAAGTCTAACAAATGCACCTATTTCTGTACCATAACCATATATAGTACCATCTTTAATTTTAAATGTTCCCATATCATCAAAAATTATTGTCATTTCAGAAATATAATCTTCACTTAATGCTCTAAAGGCTTCTATGCTTTCAGATTTTCCAGCTCCACTATCTCCCATAATTACAACATTAGCTGTTTTTCCATTATTTAAAACTATATTTACCATAGCTCCATGTATTGGAAGCCATCCCTTATCAATCATTCTTAAATTATGAAGTGTTAAGCTCATTTTCTTCATATATCCAAAATAATCAACCTCATCTGAATGATTAATATATCCTAGCATAATATCATTTTCTTTATCATGATAAAATACAGTCTTTAATTCGTTATCATCATCTGAAGCACCAAATACATATATTAAATCTGGCTTTCTTCCTCTACACTCTTCTTTTCTTGCCATTTCAAAAAGGTTACATAAGCTTATTCCATGAGACATATAATCTTTGTGGAAATAAATATATGCAAGAGATTCTCCAACCTTAGCTGGATAACAGAACCAATAGTCTTCATTTATACTACAATAATTTAATGGATTTTTATAAACTTCAGTAAACATACCATCTCTTGTAGATTTTTTTGGATATGTTATAAATGGTGTTTCAATTAATATAGAATCTATAAAAGGAATATCTTCTAAAACCTCATATCCTTTTGGAACAGGCCATACTACTGGTGTTATCATAATACATGCATTTCCTCCAGCTGGTATTTGTCTAAATACCTTTGGTGGAATACCTACAATATGCTTTTCTACTTTTCTATATAATTTTAATATTAAATTTGAGAATTCTGCATTTGCTTCTGTAAAGCTTACAGCACCAATTCCTTCTTCTGTTCTTCCATCATCAACTAATGTATATCTTTCAAGTTTTCTCCAAAATAAATATAACTCTTCTACTACAGCTATTAACTCATCTTTATCTAAAACTAATTTTTCATATTTAGGACTACCTTTTGCAACCTCTTTTACACCCATTACTGTTAAATACTTAAAAACCTTTGCTAAATGCTCTCTTATTTCTGTAATATCATCAGTTTCTAAAGAAGATATTAAAAATTTAAAGGTTGAAGTGTTTTTATTTTTTATGCTTTTAAGATAAACATCTAATACCTTTCTAAAAGCTTCACTTTCTAATAAAGTTTCAAATGTTTTACAGTACTTAGTTGTAAAGTTTACAATAATCTTATCATTGCTTATTGAAAATTCTTTTCTCATCTTTTAAGCCCCCTTTTGATTTTTACCTTTAAAAAAATTGCATTTTTCGCTCTAAAGCTAACTTTATTTTGTATTATATCATAAAAAATGCAATTTTTAAATATTCAATTTTTCATTTTTATAAAAATTAACTCTCAATTTGCTTTTCAAGAGAAATTACTTTTTCATAAACAATGTTTGTAATATTTTTTTCTTCATCCTTTGTTAAATTTTCAGTTTCTATTGGCTCTCCAAAAACAATATATACTTTTCCAGGAATAAACTTTTTATTATCTTCAAAACAAGCAGATGTACCTTTTATACAAAATGGAACTATTGGAACCTTTGGCTTTGTGGCTATCTTTCCACTTCCTCTTTTAAACTCATGTATTTTTCCATCTTTGCTTCTTGTGCCTTCTGGAAATATTGCAAATGTATATCCATCTTTCACATTTTCTATAGCCTTATTTATAGCCATTATTCCTTCTCTAGGATTATCTCTATCTAATGCAACACTGTTCATATGTAAAATCCAATATCCTATAACAGGGACTTTAAGAAGTTCCTTCTTAGCAACAAAATCTACATTTCTACCAACAGAGTTTCTTAAAACTGGAATATCTAATAAACTTTGATGATTTCCCATAAATACACATGTACCCTCTGGTATATTTTCCTTTCCTTGAACATGAACATCCATTCCTACAACCTTTATTGTAACTCTACTAAATTGAGCAAAAACTCCCTGCCCAAACCTCCAAGCGGCTTCTTTTCCTTTAAACTTATTTAAATAATTCCATCCTATTCCTTTTATTCTTATCCATGCCATGAATAATCCATAATATAAATATTTAAATATCATCTTATTTTCTCCTTACTTATATATTTTTCCAACTACTGTAAGTTTTTATTGATTTATATGTAAATTCATTGATTATAATTTTTATTTTTGGATATAATATGAAAACAAGAGGTGGTTTTTTTGAAAAAAATATTTATTTTATTACTTATATGTTTTTCTGCTTTTATATTTTGGTGTTCTTCCTCTCATAATGCTCCTTTAAAAAATGCTATGGAAATTCATTATATAAATGTAGGTCAAGGAGATTCTATACTTATAAGAGTTAATGATAAAAATATGCTTATAGATTCAGGTCCTAAAGACAATAAAAAAGACCTAATAAGCTACTTAAATTCTCTTAATATAAGTAATATAGACTACCTTATTGCAACCCATCCCCATGAAGACCATATTGGAAATATGAATACTATTATTAATAAATATACTGTAAATAAATTTTATTCACCAAAAGTATCTGCTACTTCCAAATCCTTTGAATTAATGATAGAAGCCCTAAAAAATAAAAAAATGAAAATAAATATCCTAAATACCAACACAACCTCTTTAAATTTAGGTGAAAATACTAAAGTAACTATTCTTTCACCTTTAGAGGGTGAAAGTTTTGATAACCTAAATAACTATTCTCCTATGATTAAAATTGAATATGGAGAAACTTCTTTTTTATTTACAGGAGATTGTGAAAAAGATGTTGAAGCTAATGTGTTATCTAGAAATAAAAATCTACTTAAAGCTGATATATTAAAACTTGGTCATCATGGCTCCTCTACCTCAAGCAGTAAAGAATTTTTATGCTCAGTAAATCCCTCAGCAGTAGTTATTAGCTCTGGAAAGGATAATCGCTTTGGTCACCCTCACTCTGAAACAATAAATCTTTTAAAAAAATATAATATAAATTTTTATAATACCGCTACTGATAATACAATAATTCTTATTTCTGATGGCAAAACAATATTAAAAAAATAATCTTAATTTTTATTTATTATCATTAATATTTTCATAAGAAACTTCAAAATCTTTTTCTAATTTTTTTATATCATCCTCTATATTTTCAAATTGCTTTATTTCAGTATCTTCTTCTATATCTTCAATGGATTTTATTTCAGATACTTCTTCTTCATAATCTATATATTTATTCCAATTTATATATATATGAAAAAGATTAACAACATCTTGCTCATTATATAATAATATTTTTTCAATTTTATCCTCTGGCATTCTTTTAATATAATCTTTATCCTTCATAATTTTATGAAAGGTTTTTGCTAAATTAGAACCACTTATAACTTCACTTTCTCTTATTATATCAAATTGCTTTTCTAAATTTTTTAAACCTATAGATTTCTTTCTTTTTTTCTCATATTCTTTTTGAATATCTATAGAATCATAATTTTCTTCAAAATTATAGTTTATTTTATATTTTTCAAATAGATAATTAATTACAGTAAAATCATTATTACCAGAAAATGTTACTATAGCTTTTTTTCCTTTGTTTTTCATATCTACAAAGTAATTCTTAGATAGGTGAAGAATATCTATAGATTCATATCTATTCTCTATCATATACTGAGTAACTTTTAAAGCCGATTTTTTTTTATCAAATTCACAAGCACCAAAAACTCCTATACATTTAGGTTTTTTATATACATAATGTTCTAAATCAAAAAATATTAAATCCTCTGGCAAATATTTAATTCCATCTTCATTAATCATAAATTCACTATTTATATCATTTACTTTTATGGTATTTTCTCTTATTATCACTGTACCACTCTTTTCCTATCTAATTTGTAAATTCTATTTAATTTCATATAAACAATTTCCTAATAACAATAATTTTAATTATTATATCAAATTACCTATCGAAAAACAATAAAGCTAATTTAATAGTTTCTTAAGTATTATTTATCCTCTTTTTCATCTTCTTTTAATGTATCTTTATTTTTCTTTTCCTTATCTTTAATATTATCTATTCTTTCTAATATACCTTCATTTTTATTTAAGAATTTTTTTTCTTTTTTCTTATAAATATCTGTTATTGTTGCCATTGTTGGAGATGCTAAAAGCATTCCAATGACTCCAAAAAATCCTCCTAAAACAATTATTCCAAAAATTATAGAAACAGGATTTAGACTTAGTTTTTTTCCTACAACTTTAGCTTCTAAATACCATGCATCAAACTGTTGAAGAGCTAAAAGATAGATAAATGTAATTAATGCTATTTTCCATGATACAAATATTCCAAAAAATACTCCTACTATCTCCCCTACTAAAGGTCCAAAGTAAGGAATCATATTAGTTACTCCTACAATTATTGCTATTAAATAAGGGTATGGAGCTTTAATTACCATAAGACCTATAAATGCTAACAACCCTATTATAAGAGAATCCACAGCTTTAGCTCCAACATATCTTCCAATGTTTTTATGATATTCTCTTGCTAGATTAATTATCCTCAAAGCCCATTTTTCTTTAAATATCATACAGATAACAATTTTTCCTTTTTCTATAAAAGTCTCCTTAAAAATTAAGACATATATAGAAATTAAAATTCCAAAAACTATTTTTACCAAATTAGTTGCTATGTTAAATATAGATGTTAAAGAGCCTTCCAACATTCCACTAACAATACTTCCAACATTACTAGGAATACTAGATAAATAACTTGCAAGACCTATATCATTAATAGCTTCCTTTATTCTTTGATTATTATATGCTTTTGTTATCCAACCTTGAACTTTTGTAACATAGCTTGGGATTTCATCAATCATAGAGCCAATACTATCTACCAAAGTAGGAATTAAAAATACCATACATACTGTTAATAATCCTAATATTATAAGATAAGTACATAAAACAGATATTCCTCTGCTTAGCTTAAGTTTTTTCTCAAAGATTTTCATTATAGGATTTAATATATATGCAAATACTAAAGCATAAATAAATGGAGCAATTATAGATAGTGAATCACTAAAAAAATCAAAGAAAATTTTATAGTTATCTATTAACTTATATCCTATAATACCTATAAGAGCAAATATCAAAATATCTCTATACTTAATATTCCTATCAAAAAACACCTTTTTCACCACCTTATATATAATTATAAAATATGTCCTTATTACTTGAAAAGGTTCATATCTTTCTTTATAATAAGGACATATTTTTCTTTTATAAAACTCTTAATAGTTACATTTTTTCTACTACATCTATACCTAATAATGCCAAACCATTTTTAATAACCTGACTGCTTGCTTCTACGAGTTTTAATCTTGTTGCCTTTAAAACTTCATCCTCTAAATTTAATACTGAATGTGCATTATAGAATCTATTAAATGCTTTTGCTACTTCTATAACGTATCTAGTTACTATAGATGGTTCTAATTTATCTAATGCAAGAAGTATATTTTTATTAAAACTTTCTAATGTTTTTACAAGTTCAAATTCCTCTTTAGAATTTAATTTGCTATAATCTATTTGAGCATTAATATTTTCTGCTCTTCTAAGTATGCTCTTAGCTCTTGCATAAGCATATTGTACATAAGGACCAGTTTCTCCTTCTGTTGATAAAATTTCATTCCAATCAAATACAATATCCTTTTCTCTTGAATTTTTTAAGTAAGTAAATATTACAGCACCTACTCCTATTTTTTTAGCAACATCTTCTTTATCTTCTATACTATCATTATCTTTAATAATCTCTGCTGTTTTTGAAATTGATTGATTTAATAAATCATCTAATAATACAATTTCTCCATTTCTTGTAGATAATTTTCTATCTGCAAACTTAACAAGACCAAAGCCTACATGAACACAATCTTTTGCCCATTCATTTCCTGCAAGTTCTAAAACCTTAAATACTTGTTTAAAGTGTAACGCTTGTGGAGTTCCAACTACATAAATACTCTTATAAAAATCATAGGTTTTCTTTCTGTATAAAGCTGCTGCTAAGTCTCTTGTAGCATATATTGATGCTCCATCTCCTTTTAATATTATGCAAGGAGGCATATTATATTCTTCAAGCATTACAACTTGAGCACCATTACTTTCAACAAGTAGGTTCTTTTCCTTAAGCATATCTATAACAACATTCATTTTGTCGTTGTAAAAAGCTTCTCCTGCTAATGAATCAAATTTTACTCCTAAAATGTCATAAACTCTTTGGAATTCTTTTAAACTTAAATCTCTAAATCTCTTCCATAAAGCATGAGCTTCTTCATCACCACTTTCAAGTGCTTTAAAATATGCTCTTCCTTCATCTTCTAGTGAAGGGTCTTTTTCTGCTTCTTTATGGAATTTTACGTATATTCTTAAAAGTTCATCAATAGGATTTTTTTCTAAAGCCTCTTCATCAACCCATCTTTTATAAGCAGATATAAGCTTACCAAATTGAGTTCCCCAATCTCCTAGGTGATTTATACCAACAGTATTATATCCTTCTGCTTTAAACATTTTATATAGTGCATTTCCTATTGCTGTTGTAAATAAATGTCCTACATGGAATGGCTTTGCTATATTAGGTGAAGAATATTCAACACATACTGTTTTTCCTTCTCCAATATTTGATTTTCCATAATCATCTTTTTCCTTTAGGATTTTTTCTATTGTATTTTTTGAAAATTCACCTTTATCAACAAAGAAATTTACATAAGGTCCAAGATTTTCAATTTTTTCAAAACCTTCAGAGTTTAATTGATTTTTTAATTCCTCTGCTATCATATTTGGTGCTTTTCTCATAACTTTTGATAATTGAAAGCATGGGAAAGCATAATCTCCCATTTCAGGTCTTGGTGGTATTTCAATAAGTTGTTCTATTTTTTCTACTTCTAAATCAACTTTTGAATTTATTAATTCTGCAATTTTCTTTTTATAATCCATTTCGTCCTCCTTAAATATAAATAATAATTTACTTTAATGTTGCTATTAAAAACATTATTTTCATTCCTAAACCTGTAAACTTAGTTTCATATTCAGTCATTAAATTTTCTTTAAAATCCGAATTATGTAAATCATATGTAATAAAATCAATACTAAAACCACATTCTTTAAAATATTCTTGTGAATCATTAAACAGGTCTATATCATCTGTTTTAAACCATATTTGAGAGCCTTTTTTTAAGAACTTTTTATATTCTGTTAAAAATCTTGTATGAGTTAATCTTCTTTTATTGTGTCTATCCTTTGGCCATGGATTACAGAAGTTTATATATATCTTTTCTATTTCATTTTCCCCAAAAACCTCTGATATAAAAGAAATATTTAAAGCTGTTATTCTAACATTTTCAAGTTCAGCCTCTTCAATTTTTCTTTTTGCAAATATTAATACCTCATCTTTTAAATCTACAGAAACATAATTTATATTTGGATTTAATGCTGCCTTCTGCACCATAAATCCTCCTCTTCCACAACCTAATTCAAGATGAATAGGATTATCATTACCAAATTCCTCATTCCATCTTCCTTTAAGCTCTCTTGGATTCTTTATAAAAAGATGGCTTTCTTCAAGTTCTGGTCTTGCATACCATTTTTTTCTTAATCTCATTGTCATCCTCCTTATGTTAGTAAAAATATTATATCACAAAATAAGGTTATCTCCATAAGAAGACAACCTTTTATTTTAGAAAATATAGTTATTTATTTGTACTTTTTAAACTTTTTATTTTTAAAAATGAGTCTTTTAGGCTACATACTATTGAATCATTCATTGCAACAAATTTGCCTTCATACTCTACAATTTCATTTGTAGTTAAGTTAGTAACCTTTCCTTCAAGCTTATTATTTACTAATATATCTCCTGAACCTGAATTATCTCCTTTAACTATGTATAAATCACTTATTTCTTTTGGCTCTGGTAAAGTTATCTTTTTCCATTCCTTAGTTGAAACTTTATCTTCTCCATAAATTACTTCAGTTACTTTATTTTCTACATTTTTTATTCCTGCAAATATAACTCCATTATTAGTTAAACCTAATATTGTTGTTTTCGCTGGATTTTCAAAATCAATAACTGACATTTGTTCATTACTATATCTATAATATTGTTCTTTAATTCTATCTTCATAAATTAATGCATCTTTAGCATAAAATACATTAATACATCCTAAAGAAGCAACCTTATTATCTAATTTCTCAATATTATCATTAATATCAATTCTATAAATAGTTGTATTATTTCCTCCTCTACTTACAGGAACATAAGTAACAGAGGATTTTGTAGAGTTTGCTATATTTTCAACTAACATACCTTCTTTATAATCACATACTTCATGAACCTCTCTAGTTATATTTGATGAAGGATTATGAGCTAATATATTAATAATTTCTTCTCCATTTTCATTATATTTTCTTTCAGCTATAAGAAGTATATTTTTATCAGTTTGCCAATCATAACATAATACTGAAATATTTTTTTCATCAAATATGCTATATGAAGCTCTTCCTGTAGAAGTATTTATAACTTTTAATTTTCCATTAGACATATACGCTACAAATTTTCCATCATAAGAAAGTTCAAAATTTTCTGCTTCATCAGGTATTTTAATTTCTGTAACCTTTTCTGGTTTTTTCTCTGGCTCTTCATTTCTATATGTAATTTTTGTAGTTTCAACAAAAACTACCTTTTCCAAATATAATAAGACCATAGATTGTAACATTAGAGAAAGCATTGCCCATACTACAAACCTTTTTAATATTTTCATCTTTGTACCTCTTTCTACTTAACTATTATAGCTGTTGGAAGTGGTCTTTCTCCATATACATATGTTGGATTATTTATAACCTCTCCATTATAATACATAGTTGTTGACTTTCCACCATCTAGTGGTATTGCTATCATACATCCTAAGTCTATCATAACATCTTGTGCTTCTGATAATGTTGCTGCAAGCTTATTATTATACCTTGAATCTAATACTACTAAAACAATCTCTCCCTCAGCCTTTTGACCTATCAAAGTTCTTGATACCATACCATCTTCATCTACAACATTAAGCTTTTTACCACCTAATACCACAGGTGCCTTAAAGCTAACAGCCTCTGCAGTTCCTCTAGAAAGTAATTCTTCTGTTGTATAATATCCTCCAAAAAGATATCCATTTTTATCTATAGCTGTTACATAAGATGCTGCTCCATTTAAATCATCATAAACAACTTTTCCATCACTTATAATTATTCCAGAAGGAGTTCCTCCATTTGCAGACCATTTTGAAGTATCTGCCTCATCAGTAAACGCGCCTCCATTTATTGCTGCAACAGCATTATTATTTTGTGCAATTACTGAAGTTTCCTCTCCAACAGGATTAGAAGTATTAAGAGTAGATGTATATCCAATTTTTACTCTAGTAGGGTCATTTATTATTAATGCATACCCTGTGTAATTATTACCATCAAAAGTTAGTTTTTCTATTCCTTCATCATTTAATTTTTTTATTTGTACTGAAGATGTGTCTATTTCATTTGGTATTTCTGTAGCCTCTCCTTTATTCTTATTACCAATTATTCCTTCTATCTGATTATCTGATAAGAATGAAGTTGCTAGCCATTGATAGTGCATAGAATTCATGGCCGTTCCTACAAAAATCTTCCTTGAATTTTCAAATGGTCCATAATACAATACAAATAAACCTGTTAATGCTGTAAAAATAAGTTCAAATACTATAAAACTAAAAAATAGTTTTATGCTAAATCTTCTTTTTTTATTATATTTACCATTTCTTTTATTATTTTTTTTATTACTTTTATATTTATTATTAACAGTTAAATATTTATTATTAATTTCTTCCATCATCTACCTCACATTTTTATATATTAATAGAAGGATTTTTACTAGTTAACTTTTTTTATTATATAATTTATATATATTTATTTCAAGGAATGTGACATTATTTTAATTTTTTCTTTATAATTTTTTAAGACTTTATAGTATTTTATTTTATAGTAAATTGTATAATTTTTATAATTATGTAATAATATTGCCAATGAACTTTGATACAAGAAATGAATTTAGAAAATTACTTTGATTTAGTTAGTATTTACTTTTTAATTTTTAATTATTATAATTTATTCATATATCTTCATTACAGATATATACAAATTATCTTAAGGAGGTTTTATTTTGGAAGAAAAGAAAATGGGGTTTTTTAAGAAATTTTTAAATAGTTTGTTTAATTTTAAAGCCTATAACACATTTTTATCACAGACAACAGGAAAGGCAGTTTTATATATGCTTATATTGTGTGCTCTTTTAGGTATTATAGATTGTTTTTTACTTTCAATATCTGTTAATTCAGAATTACCAAATTTTAAAAAAGAATTAGAAAAAAATGTTCCTGAATTTGAATTTAATAATGGCAAACTTTCTTTTGAAGATGATATGCCAATAGTTATTAAAAACAAAGATGCAGATAGGATAGTTTATATTGATACAGAAAATCCTATTGATGATTCAGTTTTAGAAGGCTATTCTAATGGATTTTTAATAACAAGTGACTCTATCACCGCAAAACAAGGTATACAGACTCAATCTGTAAATTTAAGTTCCTTAACAGGTATGAAATTAGACAAAGATACTCTTATGAAGAGTATCCCAAGTAAAGTTCCATTAATTATTGCAATTACATTTTATATTTTCTTTGTTTTATTCTATTTCTTAGGAAAACTTATAGGTGCTTTTATTATTTTAGGAATAGCAGGAACTATATTATCTAAAATTATGAAGAAAGAACTTAAATACTCAGAATCCTTTAAATTAGGATTATATGCTTTAACTGTTCCAATGTTAATTTCTACAATATGTACTTCATTAACACTTATAGGAATAATCATTCCTTTCTCTGGTTATATTAGCTATGCTATTGCTATTATTTACTTAGGTCTTGGAATAAATGCTATAGATAACAACACAATAGAAAAATTAGAAGAATTCGAACAATTGTATTAAACTAAAAAAAGAGTTGTTGCATTAAAAAAAATTTTTAACATTTTTTTGCTACAGCTCTTTTTAATATATTATTTATTTTTCAAATTATTTATCTCTTCTTTTAATGCTTCAATTTCTTTTGTAAGCTCTTCAATTTTATTATTTATGCTACTATTTGTATTGTTTGGGGCTCCTCCACCACCTCCGTCTCCTCCATAAGAACCTTCAGCTTGTGAAGCTGCATTAGCACCACAAAAAGGATTTGCTACATTTTTATATTTAGTATTATAATATCTTCCTGTTCCGCCTTGAAAATACTGTTGTTGGGCATTAAAGGTAAGCATTGCTTGACCTACAAGCTGAAACCAGTTTCCTAAGGCATTTTGGACATTAAAAGGTAAATTTCCTGCAATAGCATTTCCTAAAAGTTCGCCTATTAAAACAAAGAGCTCTGGATTTAAATCTTGAAATCCTCCTGGCATATCTTCACATACTTCATTTGTCTCTTTATATCCAAAAAATCCAAAGAAATCATTAAAATCCATTAATCCCACCAGAAATACCAAACAGTAGAGTTCCTCAAGCTATTTTTTAAATTGTTAACCCTTTGAACTCCTTGCCATACAATATCACCACAATATAGATATTGTTCTATTGTAAGTTTTTCAAGTTCCTCTTCTCCACTTATAGCTTCTGGTACAACAAATTGTATGGTATCGCATCCTATACATACAGGATATGCCTTATATTTTTCATACCATTTTTTAGCTATTGCCATATGAGTTGTATTTTCAGGACACTCATTAAATCCTCCCATAGGAATATAAGCAAAAACTTCATAAGGCTTATTTGTAGGAATCTTGGCTATAAATACATTTTCATTTTTTTCTCCAGTATATATTGAGTCACACTCTATATACTCATCACCTTCTTCCTCTTCAAAGTCAATTAATCCATCTTCTTTATAGGACTTTTCTCTTTCTTTAAAGTACTTTTCCACATCTACTTCTTTATATCCTTCAAGACAGCCTTTTATAAAACCTTGAAAAGAACCAAATTCCTCTTTGGCAAATTTAATATTCTCCTCCATAAGACCATTTTCATCCTCAATAATTATTATAGGAGTGTATCCATTTTTTTCGCCATCTGATTTCATAACCTTAAATAATTCCATAACCTTTTTTTCATCATTTTCAATTTTTATACATTCAAAAGGGTATAATTTTGAAATTCCCATAATAATCTCTCCTTCCATGAAAAAGTTTACTTATTCATTATATCACATTTTCTAAAATATACCTACTTATTCATTTACTACTCTTACTTAAGTATATATAAAAAAAGAGGCATAAATTCTTTAAATGCCTCTTTAAAATAAATTAATTTTATATATAGTTTTTTACACTAACAACTTTTCCTTCTTTTATATAAACTCTTGGAATTCTTTGCTTAAGCATACAAGTTATCTCATAATTTATTGTTCCCATAATTTCTGCAAAATCATCTGCATTAAACTTTAAATTTCCTTCTTCTCCAAGAAGTATTACTTCATCTCCAACCTTAACTTCATCTATATCTGTTACATCTATCATACATTGGTCCATGCATATTCTTCCTACAACTGGAGCAAACTTACCATTTATTATTACCTTTGCTTTTCCTGATAAAAGTCTTGAATACCCATCTGCATATCCTATTGGTATTGTTGCAATTTTACTTTTTCTCTTTGTTATGAATGTTCTTCCATAGCTTATTGAAGTTCCCTCTTCGACCTCTTTAACATGAGAAACTGTTGTTTTTAAAGTTAAAATTGGTTTTATATCTAATTTACTTTTATCAACTTCATTTGAAGGATAATATCCATAAAGTATTATTCCTGCCCTTACAGCATCTAAATAAGTTTCTGGCATCTCCATTATAGCACCACTATTTGAAGCATGCTTTAAAGGAATATTAACTCCCCTTTTTTCTAATTCATTTATAAAACTTTTTATCTTTTTAAATTGTTCATTTGTATAAGTTTTATCATATTCATCTGCAGTTGAAAAATGAGTAAATATTCCTATAATCTCTATGCCCTTAAGAGATGCTATTTTTTCTACATCCTCAATACTTTCTTCATTTGGAATAAAACCTATTCTTCCCATACCTGTATCTAAAGCTATATGTATTTTTGCTTTTTTACCAAGTTTTTCTGCTACATTTGATAATTTCTTTGCATATTCTAAATCATATACTGTTTGTTCTATATCATTGTTTATAAGCTCTTCACTTAACTCTAGTGGTGTATATCCTAGTATCATAATAGGAGCAGTTATATTCTTTTTTCTAAGTTCAATTCCTTCTGTTAATATAGCAACTGCAAGTCTTGTAGCTCCATTTTCAAGAAAAACTGGTGCTAAATCATCTGCTCCATGTCCATAACAATCTGCTTTAACAACAGCAATAACCTCTTTATCTCCAACAAGCTTTTTTATATTTTTCATATTATAAACTGCTTTATCTAAATCTATCTCTGCCCATACAGGTCTCATTATCTTTTCCATTTTAAATACACCTCATATATAATCTCTAGTTTTAAAATATATTACTATATTATTATTATAAAAAAATTACAAAAAAATAAAAGAACCACTATAACTTTAAATTTTATAAGTTGTGGTCTTTTTTTTAATAAATGATTAATTTATAAATTCAAAACTCCATCTGTAATATCCAGTGTTTTCATCTTTTTCATATTTTAAATAAGCTGAAAATGTTGTTCCTTTCTTACTTTTAAGATTTCTAAAACCTACTTTTCCATTTTTAAGAAGAATCTCTACCATTTCTTTAGTTACTTTTTTTCCTAAAGACTTTATAAATTTATCATCTTTCCATATTGTAAATTTACACCCATTTTTCCAATTTACACACCCAAAAGATTTTTCTCCTTCAACAACATCATTTCCACATACAGGACACTTTCCTAAACTTTTACTTCCTTCTGGAAGTTCAACTTTAAAGTTTTTAAGCATAGAGGTATCTTTTTTTATATCATCTATCGCCTTCTTTGTAAATTCTTTTATCATCATTAGGAATTCATCTTTATTAAACTTTCCTTTTTCTATATCAGATAAGGTTTTTTCAAGTCTACCTGTATATTCTAAATCAAAAAGCTCTTTTACTGGGAATACTTCAACTATAGTTCTTCCAAGTTCTGTTGTTGTTAAACTTTTTCCCTTTGGTTTTATATATCCTATATCTTTTAGTCTTTTTATGGTTTCTGCTCTTGTTGCTGGTGTTCCTATACTAAAACCACTTAATATTGAAGCCATCATTTCTTCTGAGTCCTCTTCATCTTTAAAACTCTTGCCACAGGTTTCCATAACTCTTAAAAGAGTTTTTTCTGTATGAAGCTTTGGTGGTTTTTTAGTTACTGCATTTACTTTGCTATCCACTATATCAACAATGTCATCTTTATTTACCATAGGAAGGATTGTATCCTTACTTTCCATTTTCTCAACGACCTTCCATCCTTCAACTAATTGCACTTTTCCTCTTGATATGAATATTCCTTTTATATTTTCATCATTTACTTTTAAGGTAAGCTTTGTTTCTTCATACTCTGCAACAGGCATAAACTGCATAATAAATCTATTTTTTATTGCATCATAAACTATTTGTTCATCTTTAGTTAATCCTGAAGGTTTTAGATATGTAGGAGTGATAGCACTATGGCTTTCTACCTTTGAATTATCAAAAATTCTCTTATTCGTAACAAATTTAATTTTATCTTCATAAGAAAGTCCTATTTTTAAAGTATCTAAAACCTTTTTAGCTCTATCTTTTAAGCTTTCTTCTAAGGCTATACTTCCTGTCCTTGGATAGGTTATAAATTTCTTTTCATATAAAGATTGAGCCACTTTAAGAACCTTATCAGAAGTCCATCCTTTATATTTATTTGTTATATGCCCTTGAAGATTAGAAAGATTAAATAAAAATGGAGGATATTCTTTCTTTTTTTCTACTTGCTTTTCTATAATTTTTGCTTGTTTTTCCTTTAATAAGTCATTTAAAGCATCAAGAACACTCTTATCTTCAAATTTTTCATCATTATTTTCATAATAGGTACCTTCAAATTCTTTATTATCAAGAGTTTTAAAAGTAGCTAAAAGTTTATAGTACGTAGTTGCCTTAAAGTTTTCAATTTCTTTATCTCTATCATAAATTATTTTTAATGTTGGAAGAAGTACCCTTCCTATATTTAAAATCTTTTTATCATTAGGTCTATACCTTAAAGTAGCAACAGAGGTAAGATTTATTCCAATAATCCAATCTGCTAGTTGTCTTCCTACACCAGCATCTTGAAGAGATTTCATTTCTGAATTATTTTTTAAATTATCCATACCTTTCTTAACTTCATCAGGAGTCCATTCATTAAGTAAAAGTCTATATATAGGCTTTTTAACATTTAAATACATAAATATTTCTAAAGATATTACTTCTCCCTCTCTATCTTGGTCAGTTGCAGATATAACTCCATCTACATCTTCTCTATCTATTAAATTTTTTATAATATTTATTTGTTTTTCTACCCCACTATCTGGTATTCCTTTGTTTACATTATCACACTTAACTTTATATTTAAACTCTTCTGGTATAAAAGGAAAATTTTCCATTCTCCATGATTTTAATTTTTCATCATAATCCCATGAATCATAAAGTTGAAAAAGATGACCAAAAGCCCAAGTAATTAAATAATCCTTTCCTTCAAAAAAGCCATCCTTTTTTGTTTTTATGTTAAAAGCATCTGCAATATTTTTTGCTACAGAAGGCTTTTCTGCAATTATAACTTTTTTCATATAAAAATTCCTTTCAAAAAATAATTATAAAATTCACACTTTATAGATAAATATCTGAAAACTCTGTTTCTACCTTTTCGCTCAAAAGGTCCATATTAAATGCTTCCTCTTCTTCTAAGGCTTCATCATGATACGCCTTTGGAAGAGTTATAATAAATTCTGTACCAATGTCTTCATTACATTCAGCTTTTATTGTTCCTCCCTGAAGCTTTAATAATTCCTTACATAAGAATAGTCCTAGGCCACTTCCTTCTTTTTCTCTGTTTAAAGATTTATTAAGCTTTGTAAATCTATCAAAAATATATGGAAGAATTTCTTTATCTATTATATATCCTTCATTTCTTACATGAATAAATACTTTATCATCTTTAGTATCAATAAATACAAGAATTTCTTCATTTTCTTTTCCATACTTAACACTATTAGATAAAAGATTAAGCATTATTCTTTCCATAGCATCTTTATCACATCTTACAGGAATCTCTTCATCTTCTGCATCAAATATTAAAGTATTATGTATTTTATCTGTCCATGGTACACAAGCTAATGTTATATTTTCAACTACAGAAACAATATTATATCCTTTTATATTAAGATTAAGATATCCTTCTGAAATTTTATTAGTATCAATAAAATTATTAATTGTTCTAATAAGCCTTAAACAATTTTGCTTTATGGCTGTATTATTTTTTCTAGTTGCTAATATATTATTATTATTTAAATAATATTCATTTAACTGAAGAGCAGAATATATAAGATTTATTGGTGTTCTAAGCTCATGAGATATATTAGAATAAAATTCATTTTTTAATATTTCTTCCTTCAGATATTCTTCATATTCCATTTTAGTTTTCATATTCTTATTTATTTCAGTAATATCTTTTATATAAATAAGCTTACTTAATTCATCTATTTTTAATAAAGTTATTTCATATTCTTTATCACCTTTTTTAAGTTTTTTAATCTTAAAATTTTTTTTACTTTTTGTATTTTTATCTTCTAAAATACTATTAAATTCTTTTTCAAGAGAATTGTCTTTAGTAAGTTTTTCTAAAATAAATTCAACATTTTTTCCTTCTGCCTCTTTTTCACTTTTTAATTCTAATATTTTAAGTGCTTCTCTATTTATATAATAAAGCTTACTAAAATAAAATATTACCATTCCATCTTTTATTGATTCAATTAATTCTCCATATTTTTTTTCACTTTTTTCAATAAGATTTTTATATTCTGTTAATGCCTTATTTCTACTATTTAAAATGTGATTTAAATTTCTTTGTGCTTCTTGAGCTTTTTCAAGCCTAACTTTAACTTCATCGTGGTCTTTAAAGAACATAAACTTTACTATTCCTTCATAAATAACAAAATATGCTGTATATTTTATTATTGCTGCCTCTATAACTAAATCAAGTCCAAAATTATTTCCACATATATAAAGGTCTTGATATAATAATAAGAATACTAAATATACTGTTATATGCTGTTTTCCTTCTTTACTTAGTATAGTTTTATCTAATACTATGCTTATCATAAGAATTAAAAATATGATAGGAATAATTCCCATCTTTACAATTCCTAAAGTTGTTTCATCAAAATTAAATATATTATTTATGAATACTATATAAGATACTACAAGTACAAAAACAGTAGTAGCTGTATAGTATATTCCAGAAATAATTCTGCTTCCTCCTATTTTAGTTAAAAGCATCGCTACTCCTATTACTATATATTCCATATAATATATCCAATAATTTAAAAGTTCTTCAAATTCTGGGTCTATATCTACCCCTAGTTTATTTTTAATAATAATTTTTATAAACATAACTAAGCTTAATGGAAGAAAAGCTATTCCAAAATTCTTATAAAAGGATTTATATTCCTTCTGCATTCCTGAAATAACAACAATTGCTCCTGCAATAGCTGCACAAAATATTTCTACTATTCCATAACATAGTTCTGTGTTGGTTCTAGAATAATATAAATATATAACATATGCTAAGAAAAGAGGAATTAATTGTAAAGGCTCTTTAGAAATTTTTTCTTTAATACTCTTCATAATCCATTTCCTCCTTCTTAAATGTCATTTTTATAGTTGTTCCTTCATTTAATACACTATCAATAACTATTGTTCCATTTTGTTTTTCTACTAGAGTCTTTACTACAAATAGCCCTATTCCTGTTCCCTTAGTTGAAGCATTTTCATTATTTTTACCCATTGAATATCTGTTAAAGGCATTTTCAATAAATGTTTTTTCCATTCCTACCCCATCATCTCTTACAATAAGCTCTACATTTTCTCCTTTATCTTCTAATATGACCTCTATTGTTCCATCTGGCTTTGTAAATTTTATTGCATTAGAAATAAGATTTAATATTATACGTTGCATAAATTCATCATCTAAGTTAACATAAATTTCCTCTTCGTTTGTATCAAAAATTAAGTTTAATTGCTTACTTTTAGCATAATCTACCAAAGAGGTTACAACATCTTCTGCTACGTCTACAATATTCTTTACTCTTAAATTAGGAGTTAGATAATCTGCATATATCCTACTTGTATCTATAATATTGTTAGTAAGTCGTATTAGTGATATACAGTTTTGTTTTGAAATATTATTATACTTTCTCACAGCCTCATAATTATTATTTTCTATGTACATTTTTATAATTTGTGTTGCAGAATAAATAACATTTATAGGAGTTTTTAAATCATGGGATATGTTAGATAAAAAGTCACTTTTTAATTTTTCATCTAATTTTTTATTTTCCATAGTTTCTTTCATCTTAGCTGCTTTTATAGCAGATGTAACATCTGTAAAAAGAACTATTCTTTCTTCTTCATCATCTAATATATGAACTACTTCCATATCAACATATGTATCTGAATTAATAACTCCTCTAAATATAGGATTTGTTGTTTGAACATTCTTATCAAGAAATGGATTATTTTCTATTTCTACAAAAGAAAATAATTTTCTATTAATAATATCTCTTATATTTTTTGCATTTATTAATTCACAAAAACTTGAATTTGCAAAAACTATTCTCTCACTATTTTCATTTATTATTACTAATGGAATTGGAACATTTGTAAAGAAATTTCTAAGTATGCTCTCTTTATTAAGCATAACCTTTTGAGTGAATTCTAATTCTCTATTTCTTGAAAATATTCTTTTATTAAGCTTATCAAGTTCCATATTTCTTTCATACAAATCTCTAAATATTACATTATAGGGAATACTTAATAAATGCTCTGACATTACACTACAGCTAGTCGTAATTGTACAAAACTCAAGACCTTTAAAAACATAAGTTAAATAAATTTTTTCATTTCCTTTTAAGATAAGTGTAAGCATATATAAAAGAACAATTATTAAGATTAATACATTATAAGCTGTTATATAATTAATTCTTCTATCTTTAAAAAGATCATATGACCTAAGCCCTACTATATTATTTAATAAGATAAGAGTAGAAATAACATTAATAAAATTCATCATACCTAAAGCATAACCATTTATTACTGTATAATGATTTGCACATAATAATCCTATACTTATAAGTATAAGCATTATAGAATATTTTCTATTTTTGTTTATATAATTTACCTGAAATGCAAGCAAAATAGAAAATATATAAAATGTAATACTTTGTAATGTATGTCTTCCTCCCATCTCAAAAAATTGAGAACTTATTTCTGGCTTTCCCGGTAAAAGATTTATTAAGCAAGACAACACTACAAAAATATTAAGAAAACTACAAACTTTAAAAAATCCTTGTGTATATATGCTTTTAGTAAACTTAACTATCAATAATATGTAACTTGACTCTATAAGAAAAACTATGTTAATAATATCTTCTCCTAAGTCATTCATGTTTCTTAATGAAAATTTTATTGCTACAAATGCAATTAAAGCTGTTAAAAATGTTGCTACATATTTTTTTCTTTTTATGTATAAGATATCATTATATTCTTCAAAATTCTGCACCCTAAAATCCCCCTTACATAATATTTATTTTACATTAAATAATTAATATTGTGAAGATTTAACCTAGAAAGGATTTTTAAATTTTACTAAATAATTCTAAAAGAAAAAAGTATGAATTATTCTAAATAAAAATAACTCATACTTAAAATTAAACTATTTATTTATCAGCAAAACTACTTTCTTTCCACTTATCTGATATTTTTTTTGTACTTTTATTTATTATTCCTTTTAAAGCTAATCCTATTACTAAAAATACAACTAAAAATGAAACTAACATAATAATATTTTTTAATAATATTCCCTTATTAATACCTGCTGCAAGTTCTCTCATAATTCCTATTGAATACTTAAATGGAAGGAATGGATGAATAATTTGGAAGAACTTTGGCATTACTTCTACTGGGAAAGTTCCCCCTGAAGCAGCACTTTGAAGTACAAGAAATATTATTCCTATTGCCTTTCCTACATTTCCGAAAACTGAAACTAATGTATATAATATTGTTGTAAATACAATACTTATAAATATACTTGAAATTACAAATAATACTGGATGAACTAAATATACTCCAAGCATAAATATATCTCCTAAAGTAACAACTAAAGCTTGAAATATTCCTATAGTAATAAATAGCATAAGTTTTCCAAAGTATTCTTCAATAGGCTTTATTTCTTCTCCATCCTCAAACTTTTTAGTTTTTACATTAAATATTGCTATTAATAAATATCCTCCAACCCATATTGAAAGAGTTGTAAAGAAAGGTGATAACTCTGAGCCAAAATTAGGAATAGGATATAGTGTATTTTTTTCAATTTCTACAGGGTCACCTAAAAATGATGATGTTGTTTTCCAATCATTTATAAGAAGGGCTAATACTTCATCTATCTTTTCTTCATCATTTACAGAATCTATTTTCTCTACTACTTGGCTTAGCTTTGTTTTTACTTCTGGAAGTATTTCCTTAAGTTCTTGAAGCTTATCTTTTCCAAGTTCTATACCACTTCCTAAAGTACCTACAATACTATTTATTTGAGGCATAGCATTATCTATCTTTTTTAATGCTACTAATCCATTATCTGAAATATTATTTATCTTTGTTATTCCAGATTGAATTTCTGGTAAAATCACATTGTTAAAATCAGAATTTAAATATAATACTTTATTATTTACTTCTCCAATTTTTGATTTTACCTCATTAAAAAATTCTTTAGTAAGAAGTCCATTATTATCTGTTTCATTAAGTAACTTATCTATAACTGTTATTGTATTATTAAATTTAATATGTGTTTCATTAAATCTATTTGATATTTCAGTTAATTTATTACTATTTATTATGTTATTTATATAATCTACAATATTTTTTATTCCTTGAATCTTTGTATCAATATTTTCTAAAGATGTTTTTGAAAAAGTTATTATTTGTTTTAATTGTTCTTCTGAAGTTTCATCATAATTAATAGAATTAACTAAATCATAAATATCTTGAGAAACATTTCCACAAACATTTAAATCTTGTTCTATTACTGGGGCTAATTCATTTATTGTATTTTGTATTTTGTTTAAATAATCTTCTCCCTTTGTTAATATATCCTCACTTTTAGTTATAGTATCACTTAAAGTTGGTATTAATTCATTTATTCTATTTACTAAATCTTCTCCAGTTATTAACCCATCATAAGCCTTATTTATAAGTTCTTCTATCTCTGGCATATTTTCATTTAATTTATATATTATATCAACAAGTTTTTCTACATCTGGTTTAAATTTTAAAGCTTGAATTCCAAGTTCATTTGCAATTTTAAAAATTATTCCATCTACTGTTTCTACTACTTGACTTGAAACTCTCTCTTGAATACTTGTAACTCCTTTATCTGTTATTTTAGGAGCTATTGGATTTATTTTTTGATTAAGGGTATATTTTAATTTAGGTTTTACTATATCACCTGTTGTCATAGTTAATAAGTCTTTTGTAAAATCTGATGGAATTTCTATACTTGCATAATAAATTTCCTTTTGAAGTCCATCTTTAGCTTCTTTTTCACTTACAAAATTCCAACCAAGAGCAGTATTTTCTTTTAAAGAATCTACAACTTGCTCTCCTAAATTAATTTTTTTATCTTCAAGAGTTCCACCTTTATCATTATTTACTACTGCTATTTGTATACCATTTGTATTTCCATAAGGATCCCAGTCTGCTTTAATATTAAACCATGCATAAAGGGCTGGAAGTATAGTAAGTGCTATTGCTATAATTAATGCTACCCAGTTTGTAAAAATACTTTTTATATCTCTTTTATATATCTTTAATATATTCTTCATAGCTCTTAACTTATCTCCTTTATATTATAATCCACTTTCCTCAAATTTTTCTCCAAAATAATCTTTACCATTTAATAGCTTTTTAATAACTACTCCTATTAATAAAAATACTATAAAATAAATTGCTAAGTATAAAATATCTTTTATTAAAAGTTCTAAAGTAATTCCTCCAATAGCTTCTCTCATAGCTCCAATAGAATATTTAAATGGAAGCCATTTGTATATGTCTTGGAAAAATTTAGGTAATACTTCTATAGGATATAATCCTCCACCTGCTGCTATTTGTACTACTAAAAGCACAAATGAAATTGCTTCTCCTATCTTTCCTATACCAGCTGTTAAAGAATAAGTTATAGTATTAAATACTAGACTTATAAACATTGAAATTAATATAAATAATAATGATTCTACACTATATACATTTAATATGTATATATCTCCTAATATAAGAAGTATAGCTTGTAATAATCCTATTGTTATAAAAGTAAGATATTTACCAAAGAATTTTTCTACTTCAGTAAATTCTTTATCTGAACCATCTTCAAACTTTTTAACCTTAACAGTAGTTAAAGCTACTAATAATAAAGAACCAACCCATAATGCAAGGCTTGAATAAAATGGTGCTGTTTCTGAACCATAGTTATCAATTGGATATAATATATCTTTTTCTACCTCTATTGGACTTGATAAAAAGCTACTTTCCTCCTCTCCATTTAATGTTATTAAATTAAGTATTTCATCAAAGGTTTCTCCATCATCTAACTTTTTTACCTTACTTGTAAAATCATCAAGCTTTTCTTTAATTGTTGGTAATTTTTCTTTAATTTTTGGAATTTCATCTGTTCCTAAATTTGAGCCATCATTTATTAATGAAATTATACTTTTTAAATCAGGAACACAATCTTTAATGCCATTTAAAAGTATTGTTCCATTATTTAACAAGCTACCTATATCACTTATTCCTTGATTAATAGCTGGAAGTATAACTTTAGGGTAATCTTCATTTGCCTTATTTACTAAATTTCTAGTATCACTTACAGCTTTTCTTATGGAATTTAATCTTTCTTTTGATAAAGTTTTACCATTTTCTATATCACTTATTCCTTTATCTATTAAATCTATTACATTTGTACTTTTTATGCTTATATTTTCAAAAGTAATTATTACTGAAGAAATTTTTTCATTATTTACTACACTATTAATTGACTTTAATAATGAATTTAAAGATACTAATGAAGTATTAACCTTTTCTAATCTTTCTTTTGAAGTTATTAATAAATTTTTTATATTTTCTGATGTTTCTTCAGAATTTATAGGTTCAAGTAAATTATTTGCTGAATCTAAAATATTAACTGAAAATGCTAAACCTTGTTCTATTGAAGGAGTTATACTTTCTACTCCTTTTTGTATTTCTGATAAATAATCATTTCCTTTGTTTAGTATGTTATCACATTCATTTAATGCACCTTCAAGTTCTGGAACAATTTCATTACTTTTTTCAACAACTTCATCTATTTTAGAAGAACCATCACTTACCTTATCTAAAAGCTGAACTAATTCAGGCATACTATCATCTATTTTATAAAGTATATCAACAAACTTTCTTATTTTTTCTTTTGAGTTTTCTGCTTCTGTTCCTATGTTATTAACTATTTTAAATATGATTCCATCTACTGTTTCTACAACTTGCTTTCCTACTTCAGTTTTTATTGTACTTGCTCCAGTATTTGTGATTATAGCTGCTACCCCATTAAGTTTTTGATTTGCAGAATATATTATTTTAGGTTTTTCTATATTATCTGTAGTAATTGATAATAACTTTTCTGTAAAATCTTCTGGAATTATAAGTGTAGCATAATATTTTCCATTTTCTAATCCTTCTTCTGCTTCTTTTTTACTTATAAAATTCCATCCAAGAGCATCATTTTCTTTCATAGAATCTATTATTTGTTCTCCTGCATTAAATTCTTTTCCATTAAAGCTTCCACCCTTATCTTCATTAACCACTCCAACTTGAATTCCTCCTGTACTTTCATAAGGAGCCCAAGCTGCCTTAATATTAAACCAAGCATATAGACATGGTAATATTATAAGAGCTATAGCCATGGCTAAAGCCACTTTGTTTTTAAAAATCTCTTTAATATCTCTTTTATAAATTTTCAAAACATTCTTCATCTAACCACACCTTCATTTTTAATAATAATAGGTTGTTGAATAAACAAAAATTGTAAAAAATAAAAAGCCATTCTTTTGTGGTATAATGATTTCGCCTAAAAACAACAAATCACAAAAGGAATGACTTGAATATGATTATACCATTAAATATTAAAAAGGAAAATACTTATTATAAAATTTTTGAAGCTGTCAAAATTGCAT
>JALFQD010000189.1 GCA_022785265.1 Clostridium sp.
ACGTAATTCAATGATAGGTGATACCCTATCTCATTCTTCCTTTGCAGGAGTTGCTATAGGACTTGTTTTAGGAATTAATCCTATTATTACTGCGTTTTTATTTACTTCTTTATGTGCAATTATAATAGAAGCTTTAAGAGGATATTTTAAAAAGTATGCAGAGATGGTTATGTCAATTGTTTTAACCTTTAGTCTTGGTGTTGCTATTGTTTTAATAAGTACTGGAAAAGCATCAACAAAAGTAAATTCTTATTTATTTGGAAGCATATTAACTGTATCTAAAGGTGATATTATCCTAATTGGAATTGCAGGGCTTATATGTTTAGTTGTATTAAGGCTACTATATAACAAATTAATTTATGTTACATTTGATGAAGAAGGTGCTTACACTTCTGGAATAAATGTTAAGCTTATTAATTATTTATTTACTTTACTTGTTGGTGCAACTATTTCTTTATCTATAAGAATTATGGGTATTTTAGTGATTTCATCTATTATAGTTGTTCCAGTAGCAACAGCTATGCAACTTAAGCTTAATTTTAAGAAAACATTAATTTTTTCAGTTGTTTTTGGATTTATTGACATTATGGCTGGATTAGTAGCCTCTTATTATATAAATAGTGCTCCTGGTGGTACTATTGCACTAACATCAGTCTTTATATTAATTTTAACTTTAATATTAACTAAAAATAGAAGGTAAGATTAAAACTTACCTTCTATTTTTTCTTACAATCTTCACAAACACCTTTCATAATAAGATTATGTTCAACTAATGTAAATCCTGTTTCATTTTGAACTATTTCTTCAAATTGCTTCATTGGACATGGAATTTCTACTTCCTTATGACATATACTGCATTGTAAAATATGTTTATGTTCTTCCCTTCTTATTCTATATGAAAATCTTCCATCATTTAAAGGAAACTTATCCACAACACCCTTTGCTTCAAATAATTCCATAGCTCTATATACAGTGCTTAAATTGATATCTACTCCTATACTTTTGCAATCTTCATAAATTACATCTACTGTTAAACTCTTTTCTGCCTTTGATAAAAAATCTAATATGGCTAATCTTCCCTTTGTAACCTTTATACCTTTGTTTTTTAAAAAACTGTTATAATCCATAAAATCACCTACAATAAAATCTAGCTTTATTATAGCACATCATCAAAAGAATAACATTTTTAATGAAAAGAAAATTAAAGCTCCCCCACCAAAAAAATCTGCATATTTAGAAATATATGATATTGTTTTTATATATCTACATATAAAAAATGCTATTACACACATAATAAAAGTTATAATTCCAATAATTGATGAATTTAATAATAGTATGCTTATTTTTTCTATGTAATTAAATGCAGTAAAGCCTATAACTAAGGCATCTATACTAACTGACATTCCTAAAATAAAAATCATGCTAGGTTTTGTTAGTACAGATTCTTTTTTCTCTTTCATGCCTTCTATAATCATAAAGATTCCTACTATTCCTATGATTATTCCACCTAATATCTTTGGTATGCTTGCTATGTAAGTATTAAAAAAGTACCCTAGATATCCTCCTAAAAAAGTAAAAAGAAATTGAAAAAAAGCAAATGATATAATATATAATAATTTTTGTTTTTTAATTACTGATGAATTTATTCCTATACCAAGGCTTACTCCAAAGGCATCCATTGCTAAGGCTAATCCTATTAAAATAATATCTAAAAAATTCATAACTTACTCCTTAAAATATAGCTATTTCTCTCCATGTTAATAATATAATTTATTTTAAAAATATTATTCATAAATTTTAAAAACTATTTTTCATTGTATAATTTACTATAATAATATATACTAAAAGTAAAACTTAATGTATGAGAAAGGGAGTTAGTTTTTATGCCTAATTGTATAATTGCACAATCTGGAGGTCCTACTTCAGTAATAAATTCAAGTGTCGTTGGATTAATTAAAGCAAATGATGATTTAAAACTTTATGACAAAGTATATGGAGGATTAAATGGAATTGAAGGTATATTAAATAAAAATATTATTGATTTATCTTGCATGTCTGATGAAGATAAAGAAATATTTAAGTACACCCCATCATCTGGACTTGGTTCTTGTAGATATAAAATGAAGCCTCTTTCAGAATCTACTGAAGAATATGATAGGCTTATTTCTATACTAAAAGAATTGGATGTTAAGTCTTTTTTTTATGTTGGTGGTAATGATTCAATGGATACCACTGCAAAGCTTGGTAAATATTCAAAAGAAAAAGGGTTGGATATAAATTTTATAGGAATACCAAAAACTATTGATAATGATTTAATGTTTACTGACCACACTCCTGGTTTTGGTAGTGCTGCAAAGTTTATATGTACATCTGTCTTAGAAACTTATTTTGATTCTTCTGTTTATATAAACAATGGAATATTTATTCTTGAAACTATGGGAAGAGATACAGGATGGCTTGCTGCATCAACATGTACTTCAAGATATTTTGGTAAATCAGTACCTGATTTTATATATCTTCCTGAAGTTGCTTTTGATGAGAAGAAGTTTTTAGCTGATGTTGAAAAGAAATTTAAAGAACAAAATCAAGTTTACATAGTTGTATCTGAAGGATTAAAAAATGCTGAAGGTAAATTCTTAACTGAACTTAATTGTGTTTCTCAAGATAAATTTGGTCATGTTCAACTTGGTGGTGTTGGAGAATATTTAAGACAATTAATATTATCTGCTGGTATTACAAATAGAGTTAAAGCTTTAGAGCTTGGAATTCTTCAAAGATGTGCTATGCACTGTTCTTCTCAAGTTGATATTGATGAAGCTTTCATGGCTGGATATAAAGCTGTAAAGTTTGCTGCTGAAGGAAATAATGGTTGTATGGTAGCTTTAAAAAGAACAAATGATTATCCATATGAAATAGAATATACTTTAGTTGAAGCTAATAAAGTTGCAAATCAAATTAAATATTTCCCATCTGAATGGATAAATGAAGAAGGAAATTATGTAAAGGAAGAAGCTATAAGATACTTTGAACCTCTTTTAGGAGGAGCACCAAATTTATATACTCATAAACACCTTCCAAAATATAAAGTATTTACAAAGTAAATTTATTTGGTTTAAGACAATATAATATATAAAATTTTAGAATGTAATGGGGTATCGTTTTGTGCGACACTCCCATTCATTCTTTTACCTAAATATTTTTGATATTTTTTCCACAGCCTCTAAAAAATAATCCACTTCTTCCTTAGTATTATATATTCCAAAGCTTACTCTTATCATTCCTGGCATTTTTACTCTTTCATCATAAATAAAATTAGTTGCTGTTTTTTCTGAAATATGCATAAGTCTTCTACAATAAGGGTGAGCACAAAACCATCCTTGTCTTACTGAAATTCCATAAATTTTTGCTAATTTTTCTGCTACCACTTGATGATATGCATATTCTATATTAAAAACTCCTATTCCTAATCTATCATCATAACTTTCTACATCACCATAATTAACTACTTTAGGAATAGCCTTTAATCCTTGAATTAGCCTATCTCTAAGCATCATCTCATTTGTATGGATATTATCAAAGCCTATCTTATCTAAGGTTTTTAATGCCTCTACTATTGAAACTGCTCCAAAATAATTAGGTGTTCCTGCTTCGTCCTTTTCTGGTGGTGAAAGATACTCTATCCAATTATCCATAACTATATTAACAGTTCCACCACCTTCATCATCAGTTATTCCCTCTTCAAAATCCTTCTTTAAACCTATTATTGCTCCTCCCCCAAAAGGTGCATAAAGCTTATGACCTGAGAAAACTAAAAAATCTATAGAATCATTTCCATTTCCCCACATATCTACCCTCTTATGAGGAACAAGCTGTGCTCCATCAACTATTATTTTACTTTTATATTTATGAGTAATCTCAGCTATTTTATGAATATCATTTACATACCCTGTTACATTGGAAGCTCCTGTTACAGATACATATTTTATTTTGCCATTACACTCTTTAAGTTTTTTTTCAAATTCATCTATTTTTAATCTTCCATCTTCATCAACTTCAATATAATCTACATTAAAATTTTTTCTCCAAGGTAAATCATTTGAATGATGCTCCATCCTTGTTAAAAGTATTACATCATCTTTTTTCTTTGGTAAAATTCTAGCAAGCTTATTCATTCCATCAGTAGTATTATTGACATATATTACTGTATATTTATCTTGCTCCTTTATATTAAAAAAATTCATTAAATATTTTTTAGTTTCATGGTAAATATAAGTTGTCATTTCTGACTTATGCCCTGCACCTCTGCCAATAGAACCATAATACTCACTTAATTTAATTATTTTATCTATTACACTTTTACATGGTGGAGTAGTTGCTGCGTTATCAAAATTTATTGCTCTTATATTTTTATTATCAAGAGTTTTTACTTTTGTATTGATTCCTATTAAAATTTTATTGTAATCTACTTTTTCATCGCACATATAATATCTCCTCCACTATATAATACATAAGATGTTATTTAAATGTTCCTTTCATATCTTTGTTCTATTACCACAAAAATATTCATATTCTTTTATGTAATATCTAATTGTTTTTATTTGGAGGTGTATAATGAAGCCTGATGAAAAATATATGATGGATTTCTTTAGACAACCTGATGATGAAATGAAATTTAAACCTTTTGACACTAAAAATTTTATTCCTAATTTCCAAGGAAATGTTATTCCAGTTATGCTGTGGGGAAATTTAGTACTCAATCCTTCAAACATGTTTCCTTCTGAATTTAATCTTAATAATTTCTCTAACCCTACATTAACTAACAATTTTAATACTGAAAATGCTTCTAATAACCCTATGTATCCTAAAGAAAAATACAATTCTCAAAACTTAAGTATGGGATATGAAGGCAATAATGCTTCTAATATGAATAATACTTCTAAAATGAGCAATGCAAATGCAACAAATTATCCTGATGAAACTCAAAGTTCATATTTATATTCATACAATAAAGGAAATAACCCTCCTTCAAATCCAATGAACATAAATGATAGTGATAATGTAAATAATATTTTAAGAAATTTA
>JALFQD010000399.1 GCA_022785265.1 Clostridium sp.
AGCTCCAAACTTTCCACACTCTACCTTTAATCCTGTTTCCTTAAAAAGTGCTACAAAAGTTTCATAAAGTTTTTCAGCTTCCTCTCCTCCCATAGCATTCATAAAGTTAGGTCTTCTTCCTTTTCTACAATCTCCATATAAAGTAAATTGAGAAATAGCTAAAATTTCTCCTTTTATATCAAGAAGAGAAAGGTTTAATTTATCATTTTCATCCTCAAAAACTCTTAAGTTTACAACTTTATCTTTTATATATTTTAAGTCTTCTATTGTATCATCTTTTGAAATTCCAATAAGAAGATTAAATCCCTTACCTATTTCTCCAACTATATTTCCATCTACAATAACCTTAGAAGAAGTAACCCTTTGAACTACTACTCTCATATTTACACATCCTTAATTATTCATTCTAAATACTTCTGTTACACCCTTAATTTTTCTTATTTTTTTCATAAGTTCTTTTAATTGGTCTATAGCCTTTATCTCAACTTTAACTGTCATCATAGCCTTATTTGCACTTTGAGAACTTGCGTTAAGAGCTACTATATTTAATCCACAATCACTTATTGTTTTACTAACATCACTTATTAATCCTACAGAATCATCTGTTTTTATTTTTATTTCTGCAACATAAGAAGATTTTGCTTCTTTTTCTCCCCAACTTACATCTACAACCTTTTCTGGGTCATGCTTTATTAAAGAAATTAAGTTTATACAATCTTTTCTATGAATAGATACTCCTCTTCCTTTTGTTATATATCCTAAAACATCATCTCCTGGAACTGGAGTACAACATCGTGCAAGTCTATATAAAAGATTATTTTCCCCTTTTATTATAATTCCAGATTTAGTTTTTATCTCTTCTTTTTCTTGATTTTTCTCATTCTTTTCTTCTATTGCCTTTACTATTTCTTCATCACTAGGTTTTTCAGGAGCTTTTTCTTCTCTTAATTTTGACATAAAAGTTAATATAGGAATAATTCCACTTCCTAACCCTGCATATAATTCCTCTGTAGTATGAAAATTATACTTTTTTTGAAGTTTTTCATATGCTTCGCTTTTAGCTATATCATTAAATGAAACAGAATATTTTTTCAATTCTTTTTCTAATATTTCTTTGCCTTTTGTTATATTTTCTTCTCTATTAGCTTTCTTAAACCAAGCTCTTATCTTGCTTCTAGCCTGATTACTTTTTGCATAATTTAACCAGTTCATACTAGGTCCTTTTGAGCTATTTGATGTAATTATTTCAACAATTTCTCCAGTTTTTAACTTATAATTTAGTGGAACAACCTTTCCATTAACCTTTGCCATTACACATTTATTTCCTACATCTGTATGTATTCTATAAGCAAAATCTATGGGAGTTCCTTCTGCTGGTAAAGTTATTACTTTAGTGTCGGGTGTAAATACATATATTTCATCTGAAAGGTCTATTTTTAAATTTTCTATAAACTCATGATCTGATGAATTTTTTTGACACTCAAGAACATCTCTAATCCATACTAGTTTTTTATCAAACTCACTTTGTTTATTGTTATCTCCTTCTTTATATTTCCAATGGGCAGCTATACCATATTCAGCAGTTTTATGCATATCAAATGTTCTTATTTGTATTTCAAAAGGTTTGCCCCCTTTTCCTAATACTGTTGTATGTAATGATTGGTACATATTAGGCTTAGGCATTGCTATGTAATCTTTAAATCTTCCTGGTATTGGTTTAAATATTGTATGTACTATTCCAAGAACAGCATAGCAATCCTTTACTGAATTTACCAAAACCCTTACTGCTATTAAATCAAATATTTGGTCTAATGTTTTATTTTTCTTTACCATTTTTCTGTATATACTATAAAAATGCTTTGGTCTTCCATTAATTTCAGCATTTATTCCTGATTCTTCAAGTCTATCTGACAGTTCATTAATAACACTTTTAGTATAAGCTTCTCTTTCTGTTCTTTTTTCTGCTATTGCATTTTCTAAGTCATAATATTCTTTTTCATGAAGATATTTAAATGATAAATCTTCTAATTCCCATTTTATCTTAGACATACCTATTCTATGAGCTAAGGGAGCATAAATATCAAGAGTTTCCTTTGCTTTTTGCATTTGTTTTTCTTTTGTCATATATTCTAAAGTTCTTAAATTATGAAGTCTATCTGCTAATTTTATTATTATAACTCTTATATCCTCTGCCATAGCAAGAAGCATTTTTCTTACATTATCTGCCTGTTGTTCTTCTTTTGACTTGTATTTAAACTTTGTAAGCTTTGTAACCCCATCTACAAGCTTTGCAATTTCTAAATTGAATTCTTTCTCCATTGTTTCAAAAGTACAACTAGTATCCTCTAAAACATCATGAAGAA
>JALFQD010000022.1 GCA_022785265.1 Clostridium sp.
AAAGACTTAGATTTATTTTATGGCACTCATCAAGCTTTAAAAAAGATAAATATGGACATAGAAAAAAATGAAGTTACTGCTTTTATAGGTCCATCAGGATGTGGTAAATCAACATTTTTAAGAACATTAAATAGAATGAATGACTTAATTGATGATGTAAAGATAACAGGTGAAGTTTTAATTGATGGGGAAGATATTTATAAAAGTAATGATGTAATTGCATTAAGAACAAAGGTTGGAATGGTCTTTCAAAAACCAAATCCTTTCCCAATGTCTATATATGACAATATTGCATATGGTCCAAGAGTTCATGGTATAAAAGATAAAAAGAAATTAGACCAAATAGTTGAAGAAAGCTTAAAGAGTGCAGCTATTTGGGATGAAGTTAAGGATAGACTTAAAACAAGTGCTATGGGACTATCAGGAGGACAACAACAAAGATTATGTATAGCAAGAACTTTAGCAGTTTCTCCAGATGTAATATTAATGGATGAACCAACTTCTGCATTAGACCCAATTTCTACAAGTAAAGTAGAAGAGCTTATGGATGAGCTTAAGAAACAATATACTGTTGTAATTGTAACTCACAATATGCAACAAGCAGGTAGAATAGCTGATAAGACAGCATTTTTCTTAACTGGAGAGGTTGTTGAATTTGGAAAAACAGATGATATTTTCTATAAACCAAGAGATAAGAGAACAGAAGATTATATAACAGGAAGATTTGGCTAAAATTTAAAGGAGATGAAGAGATATGACATTAACTTCTCAAAAAATAAGAATAAAGGAAATTAATTGCCAGTTGATTCAAATGTCAACATTAGTTGAAAAACAACTTTATGCAACTATGCTTGCACTTAAAAATCATGATGTAGAAATAATTGATAGTATTATCAAAGAAGATGATAAAGTAGATGAGCTTCAAAAAACAATAGAAGAAGAATGTATAAAGTTTATAGCAAGTGAACAACCTTTAGCAAAAGATTTAAGAAATGTATTTACAGCAACTAAGGTGGTTACAGATTTAGAAAGAATGGCAGACTATGCTATAGATATATGTAAAATAGTTAAAAGTATTGGTAAAGATTCTGGAGATTTTGAAGGTGATGCTCTTTCTTTATGGGTAATGGAAGAGAAGATAAGAAAGATGATTTCATTATCAATAAATGCATATGTAAGTATTGATGAGGAACAAGCTTATCAAATATGCAAAATGGATGATGAAATAGATTCTCTTTATAGAACTATATTTGATAGCATACTAAAAAATGTAAAGCTTGATGAGGTAAGAGCTAATAAGAATGCACAACTTTTATTTGTAGCTAAGTACTTAGAGCGTATAGCAGACCATGTAACTAATATATGTGAATGGACAATATTCTCTAAGAGTGGAAATTATGTAGACCTTAATGAATAAAATTAAATTTTTTTAATTACTAAATGTGAAATATTATTTTGTATTAACTTTAAGTATGTTAAGTAAAAACAAAGTAATATTTCACATTTTTTTTATAGAGAGATATTATTTTTTTGATTTGAAACTAACAGTATAAAATAGCAAAAATAATATATTTGTTTTGACTTTTTTAATATTCATATTTATTTGACTTACTATTGTTAATAAGGTAATATAGCATAAGATGGGGTATTTGCATGAATAGGAAGTGAATAAAAATGAAGAATTTAATAAAAGAAGTTCTTAAAGGCAGTATAGCTGAAGAAATGGAAATTGAGGTTGGAGATTATTTATTGTCTGTTAATGGGCAAGAAATTCATGATATAATTGATTATAGATTTCTCACAGCAGATGAAGAATTACTTCTTGAAATAGAAAAACAAAATGGCGAAGTTTGGGAAATAGAAATTGAAAAGGATTATGGAGAAGAACTAGGCATTGAATTTGGTGGCGGGATTATGGATAAGGCAAAATCCTGTAGCAATAAATGTATGTTTTGTTTTATTGACCAGTTACCTAAAGGTATGAGAGAAACTCTATATTTTAAAGATGATGATTCAAGATTATCCTTTCTTCAAGGAAATTTTGTAACATTAACTAATATGAAGGAAGAGGACATTCAAAGAATAATAAAATATCATATAAGTCCTATTAATATTTCAGTTCATACAACAAACCCTGAGTTAAGAGTAAAAATGCTTTCTAATAGATTTGCAGGAAATATTTTTGAAAGAATGAAACAGCTTGCAGAAGCAGGAATTCAAATGAATGCACAAATAGTATGTGTACCAGAGGTAAATGATAAGGATGAGTTAAAAAGAACAATAGAAGATTTATATAAACTTTATCCTTATGTTAATAATGTTGCTGTAGTGCCAATAGGAATAACAAAATATAGAGAGGGTTTAGCAAAAGTAAAAACCTTTAATAAAGAAACTTCAAAAGAAACAATAGAAATGGTAAATGTTCTTCAAGCAAGGTTTTATAAAGAGGTTCAGGAGCCTTTTGTAAGACTTTCAGATGAATTTTATATTGTTGCTGGAATGGAAGTCCCAGGTGAAGAATTTTATAATGGCTATGAGCAGATAGAAGATGGTGTTGGAGTTACAAGATGCTTTATAAATGCAATAGAAAGAGATTTAGAATTTTTAGATTTAAATTCTAAGGGAAGCTATAGCATTGTAACAGGCACTTTAGCTTATGATGAAGTTAAAAAAGCAGCAGATAAAATATGTGCAAAAAATCCTAAAATACATATTGATGTATTTAAAATAATAAATAATTTCTTTGGTGATACTATAACAGTAACAGGACTTTTAACAGGAACTGATATTATAGACCAGCTTAAAGGAAAAATAAAATCAAAGTATTTGTTAATGTCAGATAATATGTTTAGAAGAGGATATGAGCTAGCACCAGAAAGTGCTATTATGCTTGATGATATGACTATAGAAGATATTGAAAGAGAACTTGATGTAAAAGTCATAACCTGTGATTTCTCAGGAGAAGATTTAATATCTTTAATAAATACTTATAACGAGGAGGAATAAAATTTATGAGAAAGCCAATAGTTGCTTTAGTTGGTAGACCAAACGTTGGTAAATCTACTTTATTTAATAAAATAGCAGGACAGAGAATATCTATTGTTCAAGATACTCCAGGAGTGACAAGAGATAGAGTTTATGCTGATGCAGAATGGTTAAATTATAATTTTACAATGATAGATACTGGTGGTATAGAACCAGAAAGAGATGATATTATAGTAAAGCAGATGAGAAGGCAAGCACAAATAGCTATAGAAACTGCTGATGTAATAATATTTTTAGTTGATGGAAAAGAAGGAATTACATCTGCTGATGAAGATGTTGCAAATATGCTTAGAAAGAGCAAAAAGCCAGTTGTATTAGCAGTAAACAAAATTGATTCTTTAAAAGAAGAGGATAATGCTTGGGAGTTTTACAATTTAGGTATTGGAGACCCAATAACAATATCAGCTTCTCAAGGATTAGCCCTTGGAGATATGCTTGATAGAGTTGTATCATATTTTGACCCCGTATCAGAAGAGGAACAAGAAGATGAATATATAAGAATAGCTATGGTTGGTAAGCCAAATGTTGGAAAATCATCTCTTATAAATAAGCTTTTAGGAGAAGAAAGAGTTATTGTTTCTAATGTTCCTGGAACCACTAGAGATGCTATAGATAGCTACCTAGAAAATGACCTTGGAAAGTTTATATTAATCGATACTGCTGGTATAAGAAGAAAAAACAAGGTTAAGGAAGAGATAGAAAAATATAGTGTTATAAGAACTTTAACCTCAATAGAAAGAGCAGATGTCTGCATACTTATGATAGATGCTACTGAAGGAATAACTGAACAAGATGAAAAGATAATAGGCTTTGCACATGAAAAAAGAAAAGCTATTATGGTTATAGTTAATAAGTGGGACCTTGTAGAAAAAGATGACAAAACTATGAATAAATTTAAAAATGATCTTCAAAACAACCTAAAATTCTTAGGATATGCAGAATATTTATTTATATCTGCATTAACAGGTCAAAGAGTTCATAAGGTATTAGAAATGGCAAAGAAGTGCTATGATAACTATTCAAAGAGAATACCTACAGGGGTTTTAAATGATGTTATAAGTAAAGCTGTACTTATGAAAGAACCACCTGTTGTTGCACTTAAGAGACTTAAAATTTTCTATGCAACTCAAGTAGCAGTAAAGCCACCTAAATTTGTGTTCTTTGTAAATGATATACAAGCAAGACATTTTTCATATGAAAGATATTTAGAAAACCAAATTAGAGATAGTTTCGACTTTAAAGGAACTGGTATTGAAATAGAATATAGAGAGAGGAAGGATAAGTAATGAGTAAAATAGCCTTTATTGGTGGAGGAAGCTTTGGAAGTGCACTAGCTGTTTTGTTAGCTAAGAAAGGGAATGAAGTTACTATATATGATAGAGATGAACATGTTGTAAATGACATAAATGAAAACAAAAGAAATAGTAGATATTTGAAAGATTTAATAATTCCAGAAGGCGTAAAAGCATACTCTGATATGGAGGAGGCTATTAACTTAGCAGAATATATTATATTTGCAGTTCCATCTCATGTAACAAGATTAATCGCAAAAAGTTTAAAAGGAAAAATCCAAGAAAATACTCCTATAATATCTATTGCTAAAGGAATTGAAGAAGGAACTGATAAGAGATTATCTGTTGTTATAAAAGAAGAACTTCCAAATCCAGTTGTTGTTCTTTCTGGCCCTAGCCATGCAGAAGAAGTAGCTTTAGAAATTCCGACAGCAGTAGTTGTATCATCAGAAGACATGAACTATGCAAAAGATGTACAGGATTTATTAATGTGTCCATGGTTTAGGGTATATACTAATGATGATTTAATAGGAATAGAGATAGGAGGGGCATTAAAAAATGTTATTGCCCTTGCAGCTGGAGCAATAGATGGAGTAGGGTATGGAGATAATACTAAAGCTGCTTTAATGACTAGAGGAATGAAAGAAATAGCAAGAGTGGGAACAGCATTAGGAGGAAAAGTAGAAACTTTTTATGGTCTAACAGGAATGGGAGACTTAATAGTTACATGTACTTCTATGCATTCAAGAAATAGAAGAGCTGGTATTTTAATAGGTCAAGGAAAGACATTAGATGAAGCTGTAAAAGAAGTTGGAATGGTAGTTGAAGGAGTAAAAGCATGTAAGGCATTCTATGAATTAAAAGAAAAAATAAATGTATCTATGCCTATAACAGATGCACTTTATAATGTTTTATTTAATGGAGCTGACCCTAAGACTTCTGTGTACAATTTAATGGTTCGTAAGAAAAAATCCGAAAGTTTATAAAATATTTAAATTTTTTAAAACACAGATTGTATAAGTTGTTTAAGTAAGATGGGTAAATCAATTAAAAAAGTTGTTCATTTTATTAACCTTTAATCATATCATATAAAGATGGTGTAGTATATATCAAATTGAATAAAATATAATAAGGAGAATATACATATACTGTTAAGAATAAATTTAGGAGGTTTATAACTTGGAGAGCTTCAATATATATAAGGACATAGCTGAAAGAACCCAAGGCGACATATATGTTGGTGTGGTTGGTCCTGTAAGAACAGGTAAATCAACCTTCATAAAAAAATTTATGGACTTAATGGTTATACCAAAGATTGATAATAGCTTTAAGAAAGAAAGAGCAAAAGATGAATTGCCACAAAGTGGCTCAGGGAAAAGCATTCATACAACAGAACCAAAATTTGTTCCAAATGAAGCAATTGAAATAAGCTTAGATGATGAAATAAAATTTAAAGTAAGAATGGTAGATTGTGTTGGCTATATAGTAAAAGGTGCACTTGGATATCTTGAAGGAGAAGATGCTAAGATGGTTCATACACCTTGGTATGATTATGAAATACCTTTTGAGGATGCAGCAGAAATTGGAACAAGAAAAGTAATACAAGACCATTCAACAATAGGACTTGTGATAACAACTGATGGAAGCATTACTGGTATTCCAAGAGAAGAATACTTAGAACCAGAGGAAAGAGTTATAAATGAACTTAAAATGATAAATAAGCCATTTGTTGTTATACTTAATACATCAAAGCCAACTTCCCCAGAAGCAAAGGCATTAAAAAAAGAAATGGAAGAAAAGTACAAAGTTACAGTCCAAATAATGGATGTATATAATATGAATGAAGAAAATATTGAAGAAATATTTAAATCTGTACTTAATGAATTTCCAGTAAAAGAAATCAATATTGATATGCCAGAATGGCTTGAAAAATTAGAGCCTAGCCATTGGTTAAAAAAAGATTTCTTCAACATAATTAAGGAGATGAGTGAGGATATATCCAAAGTAAAGGATATAAAATTCTCCCTTGATAAAATAGAAAGCTATGAGTACTTAGGCACATCCATACTATCAGAGATGGATTTAGGAGTAGGAATAGGAAGAGTAATATTAAAACCAGAGGATGGAGTTTTTTATAAAGTTCTTAGCGAAATATGTGATTTAGATGTTTCATCAGAAAGTGATTTACTAGCTATAATTAAAGATTTAAATTTTGCTAAGAAAGAATATGATAGAGTAAAGGATGCTTTAAATGATGTGAGAGAAACAGGCTATGGCTTAGTAGTGCCACAATTAACAGAAATGAAATTTGAAGAACCTGAAATTGTAAAGCAAGGAAACAAATTTGGAGTAAAACTGAAGGCAAGTGCCCCATCACTTCATTTTATAAAAGCAGATATAAAAACAGAAATAAGTCCTATAATGGGTTCAGAAAAAGAATCAGAAGAACTTGTAAAATCTATTCTTGACCAATTTGAAACAGACCCAACAAGCCTTTGGCAAAGCAATATGTTTGGAAAATCACTAGAAGTATTAGTAAAAGAAGGACTCCAAAACAAACTATACAAAATGCCAGAGGATGTCCAAGTTAAAATACAAAAAACCCTTCAAAAAATCATAAATGAAGGAAATGGAGGACTTATTTGCATTATATTGTAAAATGTCAATGCAATTTAACATTCTTAACCATTTTAATAAACCCTAACTAAACAAAAAAATAACATAGAAAATGACAAAAGTAATAACAAATAATTAAGCATCATGTAAAGTTGCAGAGAAAAGTGGTTTTGAATTGTTTGAAAAACGAACACCAATAGGTCATAAACAGCCAAATATGATAAGTGATAGCTATTATTACTACAGAAAATATAGACAGAAAAATTGAATTTAGTAGATGATAATATTGTTTTAATAATATATATCAAAAAAATGGAAAGTTGAGGTGAAGTAACTTCACCTCAAACTTTAAAATATAATAATTTTTTTATATTTAAAGAAAATCATATCAATCAAATAATTATAGACAACTTTTAGGATTAACATTAGAGTTTGATATAAGAAAATTCAATACTGTATGGTTTTCTTATTTGATATATTTCTGAAAAAACTTGTATGTAACAATACATAAACCTATAGGCAGACCAAATAGCACTCCTCCAATAAGTATTCCTATCATCAACTGTATAATAGAAAAAGTATTTGATAGAACAAAATTTCTTAATCCTAATACAGAGTTAATAAGAAACAGAGTTCCAGTTATCAGCCCTGGAGATACTTTTTTATCCTTAATGGTATAGAAGAAATGATCACCAAAATTTATTATTCCCCATATTAAAATGCCTATGCCAAAACAAACAAGTGATTTATTTATCATAAACAGAAACACAGATAGTAGAAGTGGTGGATAATAGATAAATATATTATTTGCAATCCAATGTCCATGAGTCATGTGATAAGGTAGCCATTTATGTTCAAACATCCATTTAGGGAAATCTCCAATCGCTTCCTCAAAAAGATGAAATGGCATATAGATAACCAAATTCAGCAAAATAAAATAAGTCATACTCATTTCAAATCCCTCCCTCTTTCAAATAATTGCTGTTCAAAACTTTCTTCCCACTTTTCCAAGACTTCCAAAAGCATAGCCTGTTGTTCTAATATAGTACGTCCATATAAAGGAATATCCTTATGAACAGGTAGTTGTTCCGAAATTTGTAATTTAGTGTTGTGAATACTATTCTTTATATTAGCAATACATTCATTGGCAGAATTGTCATCAAGCAATGCTAAATTTACAATGACAGCATTAAAATCTAAAAATACTCTGGTTTCAGCAAGTGAAAACTTTCTCATTAACTCTTGAAAGGTTTTTTCTCCTAATGGAGTTATTGTGTAAATTGTTTTTTCAGGCATATTCCCATTTTTTTTTGTCTTACTTGAAACATAGCCTTTTGCTTCATATTGAATGACTTTCTTATAGACGGTAAATGAACCTATTTTTACCCATCTTGATAAATTCCTGGTTTCAATTTGTTTTTGTAAATCGTATGCACTCTTAGGACTTTGGTATAGAGAACCTAAGAGAATTAAGTCAATGGTAGACATAAATTCCCTCCTTAAATACTATATTTTATATTACTGTATTATACAGTAGCATCTTCACTAAGTCAAGTTTGATTAGAGATAAGCAGCGTTAAAGAGTAAATTTATTATGCAGGGCAGTTTGTATCAATGAATACGGCTTTGGGATTATTGTTAAAAATATCTATTTATTGGTTAATACTGTACCAGACCTATGTTTTGAATAAAAAGCGAAAGAATGCTATTGAAGTAAATGAGTTATAAATTTTCTTTACATAAAGAACTCGACAGATTCCAGTTTAATTATCATTTTATTAATAGGCTTGGGTTTTATTGTATCTGCTCTTTAATCCATATAAAGAGGGCATGATTATTAAAAAAATAAAGTTTGATTTAGTAGATAATAATATTGCTTTAATATATATAAATGGAAGCTTGAGGTGAAGTCACTTCACCTCAAATTCTAAAATATAATATTTTTATTTTTTATATTTACAGAAAATTATATTAGCTAGATAATTATAGATAATATTTAGGATTAGTATTAGAGTTTGATATAAATAAAACTATTTTAAGTTATAGGGTAAGTTAATTATTCATGTTCATGAATTTTTTGAATTTTAGTTAATTCTAATATTTTTTTCTGAGTTGATAAGGCAGAAATTAAACAAATTAATCCAAATACTATTGATATAATGCTAAATATAGGAACTGCTTTAAAAAAATCTAAATTTAAATTTGGACTAATAAATATAAGAGCAAAAATATATTTTATAACATTATAGGCGTTGTAGTAATCTATTTTTGATTGTATATCTGAATAAATTTCAAAAGGTTCTGATGATTCCATAGATAATCTACGAAGATATATCCATCTCTTATTTCTATATACAATTTCTATATTCATTTCTTCTAAGAAAGATAAATAATTATCTATCTCTTCTTTTGTCATACCATTTTTTAAAAAATCAATTTTATACTCATAGGTCTTATCTCCTGAACTTTCAAAAATATAAGTATTATCTTTAATTTCAGAAAGCATAAGTCCTTTTTTAGACATTTCATTAAGCCATTTTTCTTCTTTTTCAATATTTAAATATAGTTTTTTAAATATACTTCTTTTTATTTTTCTCATAGTACTTCCCCCTTAAGTATGTTATCACCTATTTTACATAAATCATGTAATCGTTGAATTTCATTTTTTAATGAACTTAAACCTAATTCAGTTATTATATATTCTTTCTTTTTGGAAGGAATATTATTTTCAACTATTTTTATATATTTTTTTTCAATTAATGAATTTAAAGCACCATATAGTGTTCCTGGAGCAAGTTTTACACGGTTATTGCTAAGCTCAGCAGTTTTTTTTATAATACCATATCCATGTAATGGTGTAATTAATGAAACAAGTATAAAAAAAGTGGCTTCAGTTAATGGATTATATTGTTTATTTGGATTCATATTTATTCTCCTTATAAGTGTACTAATATATCGTGATAAGATATATCGTAATTCGATTATATCTTATACCGATATATTTTTCAAGAAAAAAGTGTAAAATTATTATTTTTTATATTAATTATCATAAACTCTATAATATTAATCTTGCTTGGTAAAATATTACTTTATAAGAAAAAATAAACCTAAGGAATTGGGGGAAACCTTAGGTTTTTTTGTTATCTTGGGGAGATAACTATTAAAATGGGGATTTAATATGAAAAAAATTATTAACTTTATGATTTAATTATATTAAAGGTTTGTGACAGTAACATGTCAATAGTTTTTAATTTTTTCTTAAAAGAGAGAGCAAAAAAAGTAATTATGGAGGAATAAATTAACTAGAAGAAATATATCTGTCATATATATTGGAATTTTCTTAAAAAATGGAATGGATATTGTTATGATAATTATTTCAATGTTATAATAGATATTGATAAATTTCAGTTTGAAAGATAATTTTAAAATACTCTAAATATATAAAAAAATAAATTAAAACTTATGGAGGATTAAATGATAATTCCTAATATAGATAGTTTACAACCTTGGGAAGCACTTCTTAAGAAGATTACTATTACTCAATTGGGTAAGATAAAAGATAAGAAAATATTAGATTTTGGTAGTGGTAATGGATTTACTGCCAATTATTTTGCAAAGAATAATGATGTAGTTGCTATTGAGCCATCTAAAGAAGCTGTAAATGAAAGATACTGTGATAATAATTATTGTCAGTTAATTGGGAGCATTGATGTTCTAAAACAACTTGAAGATAAAACATTTGATATGATTTTTTGCCATAATGTACTGGAATATGCTGATAATCGTGAAAAAATAGTAAATGAATTTTATCGTCTTCTTAAATCTGGTGGAAGTTTATCTATTATAAAACATAATAGAGCAGGGCGAGTTATGCAAATGGTAGTTTTATTGAATGATTTTAATAGAGCACATGATTTATTGGATGGAAAAGATGGCACAGCACTAAAGTATGGTACAATTCATTACTATGAAGATTCTGATTTACAAAAATGGTGTAAAGATTTCACTATTACTAAAACATATGGAATTAGAACTTTTTGGGATTTACAACAAAATCAAGATATTCATAAAAATGCTGAATGGCAAAGTAAAATGGTAGATGTTGAAATGAGAGTTGCTGAAATAAAAGAATTTCAGGATATAGCTTTCTTTCATCACTTAATATTAAATAAATAAGATTAAATTTAAAAATGAGAAAGGATAAAAATTATGGCATTTGTGGTTAAAGAAAATAATAACTTTAAAGTTCCAATGGATGAAGTTGAATATTTAAATACAATTGGAGTGAGATATATATCAGGAAAAATGTTAGGAAACCTAATAACAAAAATAATTGTTGATGAATCTAAAAATGAATATTTGGTACATACAGGTATGACAAATCCAAATAGAGATGGGGATGACACTCCAATTTTTTATTATTCATTTTGTAAAGATAAAATGATATTTAAGTTAGAGATTGTAAGAAAATATAATGGAGAATTGGAAAAACAAAATATTGAGGAACATTGGATTGCAACTATTAAGGAAATTCCTAAAGAGATAGTTTGGTCTGAATATAAATATAAAATATGTGAAAAGATAAAAGAAGCATTAAGTGTTGAAGCTTATAATTCTTATGGAAAAAATGTAAAAAAAGAATGCTTTAATAAAGTTGATATAGATATAATTTGTGAATAATTGAATATAATAGAGTGAATATTTCAGTTTTTATAAAAATAAATTTGAATTTGTGGAGGTAATAATATGCAAGATTACTTTGAAAAGAATAGATATAATTTTTCAAAACTAATTGATAAAATAAAAGTAATGGAAGCAGTTCCCAACATTATCATTGATGAAGAAACAGATATAGAAATATATGAGGGTAATAAAGTATCCAAAAATACATTAATTGGTATTTTAAAAGAAATTAATATTTTAGATAATCTTGTTCAAGATGAATGTAAAGATGAATATGAAAAAAGCCAATTTAATGTTAACAATTATCAGTTTGCACCAGCATGGATTGAAGTATCAGATAATGAGGTTGTAATTGGATATTGGGGAGTAAAGGTAAATTCTAATTTTGATAAGGTATTTATAAAGGTTGATGGTAAATGGGTAATTAAATAAATTTCTATTTGTTTAATTGAAAAATTATAATTTAGGATGTTTTAAAGTTTTATTATAAAAAAAACACTTCTAAGAAGATATTTTTCTTTTAATTTTTCTGGTACTTTATCAGTTAAAATGAATTGTTTGTTTTCTTCATCTATGTTCCACCATTCATCATTTTCTTTCTAAATAAAGAAATCTCTTGGTGCTCTTACATGAGTCAACTCCTTTTAATTAGCTACAATTCCTTAAACAGGTCTAATATGATTTCCACTTGTTATAGATGAAAACCATAAAAACTTAAGCAGAGAGCTTTTATATGTTGCAGTAACAAGAGCAAAAGAAAAGGTAATCATTATTGGAAGTAAAAAGGACAAGCCTTAATAGAAAAAGTGAACTTAAGGTAAGGTTAAAAACATCTGTGCTTAAGAAATATCAAGCATTTTCATCATAATTGACTTGAAAAATATAAAATGTTATGATTTAAACAAATAATTATGAAACCTACTTTAAATACACATAATAAATAAAGTTGTTTTTTAAAATATTTAAAGAGGAGATGATTTTTTATGAAGCCACTTCCAATAGGGATTGATGACTTTAAAAAGTTAATTGATAAGAATTATTATTATGTTGATAAAACATTGTTAATAAAAGAACTATTAGATAAGAAAGCTGAAGTTACCTTATTTACAAGACCAAGAAGATTTGGAAAAACCTTAAATATGAGTATGCTCCAATATTTTTTTGAAAAAACTGAAGAAGATAATAGTTATCTTTTTAAGGAATTAAAAATAATAAATGAAAGTAAAAAATATTTAGAGCATATGGGGAAATATCCAGTTATTAATTTATCATTAAAATCTGCAAAACAGCCAACTTTTGAAATGTCATATAAAAAGATAAAAGAAGCTATTGCTGATGAATTTAAAAGATATAGTGAAGTATTAAATGGAAATATTTTATTTGAAGATGAAAAAGAAGATTTTACCAATATAATGCTGAAAAAAGCTGATATATCAACTTATAATACATCATTAAAATTTTTATCTAAATGTTTAAAAAGGTATTATAAGAAAGATGTAATAATCCTTATAGATGAGTATGATGTTCCACTTGAAAATGCATTTTTTGAAGGATTTTATGATAAAATGGTAAAATTTCTCCGTTCTTTATTTGAATCTGCATTAAAAACAAATCCATCATTAGAGTTTGCAGTGGTTACAGGGTGCTTAAGAATTTCAAAAGAAAGCATATTTACAGGATTAAATAATTTAAAAATAAATTCAATATTAGATGATAAATATGCAGAGTATTTCGGATTTACAGATAAAGAAGTAATTAAAATATGCAATGACTACAATATGTCACAGAAATATAAGGAAATAAAAGAATGGTATAATGGATATATTTTTGGAGAAACCAATGTGTATAATCCTTGGAGTGTAATACAATATATAGATGATTTAAAAACAAATATAAATAAATATCCTTCATCATATTGGGCTAATACAAGTTCAAATAGTATAGTAAAAACCTTAATAGAAAAAGCAGATGATGACACAAAAGAAGAAATAGAGTCTCTTATAGAAGGAAAATCAATAGAAAAACCAATACATGAGGATATAACTTATGATGAAGTTTATAAGTCAATGGATAATCTATGGAATTTTATGTTTTTTACAGGATATTTTAAAAAAGTATCTGAAAGTATGAGTAGTACAGGACAAAAATTTATAAAACTTGAAATACCTAATAAAGAAGTAAAATATATTTTTATAACAAAAATTGAAAATTGGCTTGATGAAAGAATTGAAAATGAAAATTTTGATGATATGTATAATGCAATGTTTGAAGGAGATGAAAAAAGTCTTGAAAATGAAATTACAGACTTGCTTTTAGATACAATAAGTTTTCATGATTCTTATGAAAATTTCTATCGTGGTTTTTTAGCAGGAATTCTTGCAAAACTTCGAAGTTATAATTACAAAGTAAAGTCTAATAGAGAAAATGGTATGGGATGTAGTGATATAATAGTACAGTCTACAGTAAAAAAAGGAAAAGCTGTAATTATAGAAATAAAAGTAGCAAAAGATATAAAAGACCTTGAAAAGAAATGTAATGAAGCTTTAGAGCAAATAGAAAAAAATAAATATGATATAGAACTTATTCAGTATGGATATAAAGATATTTTAAAGTATGGAATAACATTTTTTAAGAAGAAATGCATGGTAAAACTTAAAAAATAATATGATTAAAAAGGATAAAAATATCCAACAGGAAGGATGGAAAGTGTATATACAATTCTAATAAAATGTGTTAAATTAACACAGATAAGATTATACAATATACAGTAAGTTTATATATCTAATAATACTGTATATTGTATATTTTTTATCTAATATTCCTCCTCAAAAATTATATTTATAGAATTTTCAGAAACCATTTCTTTATTATAACATAGTTAGGATTTACTTATGATAAAGAAAGCTTCAGTTAATATATAATTTCTTATTCTGTTAAGTAAGTTGAAATAAGATTATTAATAAAAAATGTTGTTTCTTTATCTGATAAACATTTAGCAGGTATATAGCTCTCAATGTAATTAACAAACATCTTAGCAAGAGAGGAATTCTTTATTAAAATATTTTGACAGACATTTTTAAAATCATTAGATGGTACAAATGTTATTAATATAGCATAATCTTCTGAAATTACAATATCAGAACCATCCTTTAATATAGCATCATTTGTAATATAAAGCTTATAAGAATCATTTGGATTTAAATTTCTATCACGAATATATTCAAGAATTTCCTTAACTTCATCTTTAGTAAATGGAAGCATTTCTTTAAATAAATCACTTGTTCTTCCAGTTTTGCATAACTCAATTAACCCTTGTTTAGAGAAGACATTTGTATGCTTATTTTTATATGACAAATCAATACGTTTTTTTAATAAGGTCCAAAGGTTATCTAAAGACATCTTTATTTCAAATTCTTGAATATCTACATTAAATATTATCTTTAGCAAATTACAAAGTTCTTTATTATTATATCTTGATACTGTTTTTTTATAAGTATCAATAGGAATTTGATTAAAACAGTTATTTTTCTTTATTAAATAGTAATTATTATTCATTTCCATACTTATTAAGGTTTCACTAAGAGCATCAATGTCCCTTGCAGTTATAATAGATGACTTATAATTATGTTTGCAACTTTCATAACATCTCATTAAAAATTTATAATGAATCTCATCATCATAAGAAAAACATTGAGGGTAATCATTTTCCAAGAAAGTAATTAAAAAATATTGTTTTTTATTGCTATTAGAGTATGTTTTGCTTATTATAATTGGATTATTAAGAAGAAAATTATTTGCCTTTTTCTTTGTATAATAAGCATCATATTTATCAAACTTAAATAAAGGTATAATCTTAAAAAGTATATTTAATGAGTTTTCATAACTCTCTTCTGGAAAAGAAATTAAATGCTCTATATGAACTTTAGAAAGATTTTTAAGATTTTTTATTATATCAATAAGCTTAGTTATAAATTCTAATGAATCATCATCTAATGAATTTATTATTTTTATATCCATAGAGCAATTTTCATCATCACTTTCTTCAAATATGATATTAAGTATATCAGACTTAGCCCTGCTAAAAATATCATTTTTATTATAGTACATAAAATCTAAATCCTTTTCTTTTGGGATAACTTGTTTATCAAATACATAAGAATCAATAAGCTCCATATTATTTATATCAATATCTGTAAGACTTTGTAAATATATAAGTTCATGTAGCTTTCTCTTTTCTAATGCATTTAACTTTAAAACCTCTGAAAATTTCTCTTCAACACTATATAATTTACTCTTAGGAATTAATCCACACATATACCTATAATTAGATGAACGGCTAAACTTACATTTTTTATGTAATTCTTCAATAGGTATACTTCTTTTTTCACATTTTTCACAAATATATGAGTAAAGTTTGTTGTCTTTCATAGATTTCACCTCTTTTAATAGCTTTACTAATATAATACTATAAAAACAATTATGTTTCAAAATAAAAGTGAAACATTCCATAGTAAGATTGAAATATTCCAAAGAAATTATGAAATATCTCAATTAATGTTTCAAAATTTTATAGCAAAATTAAAGGAAATTTAATAATAGACAAAAATAGAGAAAATACTAAAAAATGTTTGAATTTAGGCATTTATAATAGTAAAATAAAGAAAAATGCAATATCTTGACATAAGTATATAACATCTTAAAATATATTCTTATAGGATTTATTCCAATATGATATTAATAAAGATATCTATTGGATTTAGTCATATTATCATTTAAAAGGGGGAAACTACAATGAAAAAACTAAAAAGGATATTGTCATACTTAATGACAATGATAATGGTGGTATTTCTTTTTTGCCAAGTAAATGTTTACAATGTGAAAGCTGCAACGAAAGCAGAGATATTAGGCTCTATGATTGATGTATTATATGGTAGTGCTGGTGGAAGAATGACATGTGACTTTGATGGATATAGAACTACTTCTGGAAGACATGAAGGAATAGATTTTGCACTTAATGCAGGAGCAACAGTTCATTCACTAACAAGTGGAGTGGTAACAAGAGTATATCGCTCAACAAGTAGTTTAAGTACATGTGCAATATATGATTCATCAAATAATAAAACTGTAATATATCTTCATATGGGAAGTATTTCAGTAAATGCAGGAGATAATATTTCACAGGGACAAGTTATAGGAGCGGAAGGTAAAAGTGGAGCTTCATCTTATCATACTCATGTAGAAGTAAGAAATGGAAGACAAACACATGCATGTTATAGTTCAAATAATGTATTAGAAAATGAAAATCCATATCCATATTGGGAAAAAATTTTTTATTCAAGCAAGCCCTTTTTAATGAATATTGATACTCCTAACAATTCTATTATGGATTGTGATGGATATGCAATAAATGGGTGGGCAATTGATGAAAGTGGAGTAAGTAGAGTAACTTGTAGTATAAATGATGGAGCAGAATTTGATGCAGAAAGATATGAAAGAACAGATGTGTCCAACACATTTCCTGGATATCCAATAGGAAGAGAAGGTTTTACAGCAAGACTTCCTATAAGAAGTATGAAAAATGGTGATAACAAGGTTGTTATAAGAGTATATTGTGGTAATGGAGTAGTTAAAGATTGGGGAATGAATATAAAGTTTAATGATAGTGAAAGTCCTGTAATTTTAGATGCCAAAATAACAGAGTGTTCTGATGAAGAATTTGTATTCTCATGTTGGTTTAATGATAATTTTGCAGTTTCAAATGTAAGGATTGCTGTATGGAGTGATGAAAAAGGTGGTCAAGATGATTTAATATGGTATGATGGAAATATTGAAGGAAATAAAACAAGTATTAGAGTAAATATAAAAGATCATAATTATGAATATGGTCCATATTGGATACATGCTTATGTCTATGATGTAGCAGGAAATTGTTCTGTTGGAACAGGACCACTTAATGGATTATATTTGGATAAAAGTCCAGTTGAAGTAGTAAATAAAAATGGAAATATTTATGCAGCATTTAGAAAACCTTTAAAATGGCATGAAGCAAAAGAGATATGTGAACAAATGGGAGGTCATTTAATGACCATAACAGAAAGTTGGGAGCAAGATATAGCAAAAGATTTTTCAAATAAATATGGTAATTTATATATTGGAGCAACAGATGAGGAGGAAGAAGGTAATTGGAAATGGGTAACAGGTGAAAAATTTGATTATACACAATGGGCTGTAGGACAACCAGATAATGCTGGAAGTTGTGAGAATTATTTAGGTTTGTTTCAAAATGGACTTTGGAATGATTTTTCAGATAACTATTTTGGATATATTTTAGAAATAGATTCTGATTTACCGATATTAGGAAAAAGAGTTTTTGGAAATAAAGAGTATTTATGTTATGATTATTCAATGGCATGGGAAGTAGCAGAAGAATATTGTAAAAATAAAGGTGGAAATTTAGCAATAATAGATTCCAAAGAAAAAAATGATGTTATTAGTAATTTAATAAAAGATGGAACTAAAGATGGATATTTTTTAGGGGCTTCAGATAAATATGATGAAGGTAATTGGAAATGGATAAATGGAGCAAGCCTTGATTACACAAATTGGTTAGAGGGAGAACCTAATAATGCTAAAAAATCAGAAGATTATTTAGAAATTTACAAAGAAAATGCTAAATGGAATGATTTAGCTTCTATGGGGTGGTCTGATATTGGCTTTATATGTGAAAGAACTATTAATAGTATAGATATAACTCCACCAAGTAAAACAACTTATAATGTTGGAGAAAGCTTAGATTTATCAGGAATGAGAGTTGTGGCTAATTATGATAATGGTATAAGTGAAGAAATAGAAGATTATAATATTTCAGGATATACTTCAACTGCTGGAGAAAAAACAATAACAGTATCATATGGAGAAAAAACCGCAACATTTAATGTTATAGTAAAGCCTAATCCAATAATAATAAGTAACTTTACAACAAATAAAACATCACCACAATATGTAGGAACAACAATAACATTAACAGCAAATGCGACAGGAACAGGAACATTACAATATAGATTTAGAATTGGAGATGAACTTGGAAATTACTCAACAATAAAGGATTATTCAACATCAAATACAGTCATTTGGAATGCAAACTATGTAGGAAATAAAATTCTTTGTGTAGATGTAAAAGATGAAAATAGACAAGTAACAACAAAGACAATGAACTATGTAATAAATGAAAAGCCAGTAGCTCCAACAATAAGTTCGTTTATAGCAGATAAGACATCACCACAAGAAAGTGGAACCCAAGTAACATTAACAGCAAAAGCAACAGGAAGTGGAACATTACAATATAAATTTTTAATACAAGATGCAAATGGAAACTGGGCAATATTAAAAAATTATGGAACAAGTAATACTATTGCATGGACAACAGGAAAGACAGGAACTAAGATATTATATGTAGATGTAAAAGATAGTACTGGAAAAGTGACAAGAAAGTCAATGAATTACATTGTTAAAGAAATAGAAAAGCCAGTAATAAAATCATTTTTAGCAAACAAAAAATCACCACAAGAAAGTGGAGCGATAGTAACTTTAAGTGTAGCTGCAAGTGGAAGTGGAATATTACAATATAAATTCTTAATACAAGATGAAAACGGAAATTGGGGAATGTTAAGAGATTATTCAATATTAAATAGCTATAAATGGACAACAAAAACAACAGGAAATAAGACATTATATGTAGATGTAAAAGATAAAAATGGACAAGTAACAAGAAAATCAATTAGTTATTCAGTAATAGGAAAGGCACCAGTAGTAAGTAGTTTTACAGCAAGCAAACAATCACCACAAGTAAGTGAAACCCAAGTAACATTAACAGCAAAAGCAACAGGAAGTGGAACATTACAATATAAATTCTTAATAAAAGATGCAAGTGGAAACTGGGGAATGTTAAGAGATTATGGAACAACAAACACATATACATGGACAACAAAAGCAATAGGAAATAAGACATTATATGTAGATGTAAAAGATAAAAATGGACAAGTAACAAGAAAATCAATGAGTTATTCAGTAATAGCAAAGGCACCAATAGTAAGTAGTTTTGTAGCAAGCAAAC
>JALFQD010000192.1 GCA_022785265.1 Clostridium sp.
TATGGTTTCTAAAAAAGGTAAAAAGTTTAATATGATTTTAACTATATTTCTTTTAGTATTATCATTATTCTTCTTGTTCCCTATTGTTTGGATGGTTATGAATTCTTTTAAATCAGATGCCGCAATAGCACAAGATATGAATAGTATGGCAGCATTTTTTCCACCATTAACTGCTGATAATTTTTTTAAAAATTATATAAATATCATAACTAACAGCAGTTTAATTAGATATATGTTTAATACTCTATTCTACGCAGCAATTTTAATAATTTTAAGTATTATTGTTAATGGATTAGCAGGGTATGCTTTAGCAAAGATAAAATTTCCATTTAGAGATATGTGGGTATTTATTATTCTTCTTTTAATGATTGTGCCTATGGAAACTATAATAACAATACACTTTATAATGATAGCTAAGGCAGGATTATTAAATACATTTATAGGATATATTCTTCCTATGATAGTAAGTCCATTTAATATATTTTTGTTTAGGCAAACATTTTCCAAGCTTCCAGATGAACTATATGAAGCAGCACAGTTAGATAACTGTGGACAAATAAAGTATTTCTTTAAAGTAGTACTTCCAATGTCAAAGACAATTGTAGCAACAGTAGGTGTGTTTACTTTCTTAGGTATATGGAATGACTTTTTATGGCCATCACTAGTGTTTACATCAGACAAGCTACTAACAGTACAAATAGGATTAAATTCAATTACAGCAAATGATACTATAACTAAAGGAGAGGTTCTAGCTGCTATAACATTAATAACAATTCCAGTATTAATAATTTATTCATTATTCTCTAAGCAATTAGTAGAAGGTGCAATGTCATCAGGTTCAAAAGAAGGGTAGGTAAAAAGTATGAGTTTTATAGAATTTAAAAATATTGAAAAAAAATATAAAAATGCAAAGAGAAAATCAGTAACAGATTTTAATTTATCAATAAATGAAGGTGAATTTATTGTATTTGTTGGACCATCAGGATGTGGAAAATCAACTACATTAAGAATGCTTGCAGGCTTTGAAGAAATAACAAGTGGAACAATAACAATAGATGGTAAAGTGGTTAATGAATTGCAACCAAGAGACCGTGGAATTGCAATGGTGTTCCAAAATTATGCATTATATCCACATATGACAGTTGAAGATAATATAGCATTTGGTTTGAAAAATGTTAAAACACCAAAGGATGAAATAAAGAAAAAAGTTGATTGGGCAGTGAAAATATTAGGACTAGAAGAATATCGCAAACGCAAACCTAAGAACTTATCAGGAGGTCAACGTCAACGTGTTGCTTTAGGAAGAGCGATTGTTAGGAATCAAAAGGTATTTTTAATGGATGAACCTTTGAGTAATTTAGATGCTAAGCTTCGTGTAGGAATGCGTAATGAAATAAGTAAACTACACAGAGAACTTAACAGCACTACAATCTATGTAACTCATGACCAGGTAGAAGCAATGACAATGGCGGATCGTATAGTAGTTATGAAGGATGGAATTATTCAACAAATTGGAACCCCTATGGATTTATATGACAATCCAGGTAATAAGTTTGTTGCAGGATTTATTGGTTCACCTCAAATGAACTTCTTTGAAGTGGAATTAAAGGGAAATATATTAAAATTTACAGACGGAAATAAAATAAACATTCCAGAAGGAATATTAAAGAAAATAAACGGAAGAGAAGGAAAAATGTATATGGGAATTAGAGGAGAAGATATTAAACTTGATAATTTAAATCTAAACCTTTATGAAGAAAACATATTAAAGTCAAAAATAGAGCATGAAGAAATAATGGGAAATGAAAATAATTTATATTTTAAATTAGGTGGAATTACAGCAGTTGCACGTGCTAGCAAGGAAGATTTAAAGAGAGTAGGAGAAGAATTTAGTTTTGTAATAAATGTTAACAAAATGCATTTCTTCGATATGGAAACTGAAGAAAATATTATGTACTAAAAATAAAAACGGAGGAAAAAGAGATGTCAAGACCAAAAATACATTTTACTGCAGAAAGAAATTGGATAAATGATCCAAATGGCCTTATATATTATAATGAAGAGTACCATTTATATTATCAATATTTTCCATATGGATGTGAGTGGGGAACTATGCATTGGGGACATGCTACAAGTAAAGATTTAATAAATTTTGAGCATCATCCAATAGCATTATATCCAAGTAAAGAATATGATTGTAATGGCTGTTTTTCAGGTACTGCACTAGCAGAAGATGATAAGTTACGTTTTTATTATACAGGAATAAAATATAATAAAACATTGGCTGGAGATATACATAGACCAGATAATAATGATTTTGATTCTTGTCAAGTTGAGATAGTTTCAAAAGATGGATATAAATTTGATAATATTAAGGATAAAACTTTAATAATACCACCAATAACTGATAAAGCCTTGGGTCATAAAACTCATACAAGAGATCCAAAGGTATGGAAATATAAAGATAAATATTCAATGATAGTTGGAAGTAAATTTGAAAAAGAGGATCATAAAGGATTTATTGGTGAAGCGTTATTTTATACAAGTGAAGATGGAGATAAGTGGACTTATAAAAACCGCTGCTTTGATGAAAAAATAGGAGATATGTGGGAATGTCCAGATTTATTCAATGTTAATGGAAAGTATGTTTTTATTGCATCTCCAGAAAATGTTACTTTAGATGGTAAGAATTATACAAATAATTCAATATATTCAATAGTGGAATATGATGAAGATAAGTGTGAAATGAAAATAGTTAATGATTATAACTATGTAGACTTAGGATTAGATTTATATGCACCACAGACTACTTTGGATAAATATGGAAACAGAATAATGATTGGTTGGATGCGTATGCCTAAGAAGTTTGAAGGTGAAGAATGGATTGGCATGATGAGTCTTCCAAGAGTAATAAATGTTATTGATAACAATGTTTACTTTAATGTGCCAGATTATATTGATAAATTATTTGATAAAAAGGTTGATATCTCAAACTTCAAGTTTAATGAACCATATAGAATAGATGCTAAATTAAAAGAAGGCAGTAGCTTGAAAATTGGAGATTTTGTTATATCTGTAGAAAATGATCAAGTTTTTGTTGATAGAAGTAAGGTTTTTGTCCCTAATGTTCAAATAGGAACTGTATTTAATACTCCTAAGCTTGATGGAAAGTATGAATTAAAGATATATGTCGATAATGGAATAGTAGAAATTTTTGTTAATAGTGGAAGATATGTTATTTCTAATGTTGTATATAACAATAAAGCTTCTATAGAAGTTAAAGATATTGAAAATATAGAAGTGTATAGTATGTAGTATTAAAATTTTTAAAGTCTGAGTTAAAGGGAAGTTGATAAAAGATGAAAAAGGTACTTTGTCCAGGTGAGGCATTAATTGATTTTATATCAACAAGTGCAGGCAAATCATTAAAAGAAACAGAAGGATTTATAAAAAAAGCTGGTGGGGCTCCTGCAAATGTTGCAGCAGCAATATCAAAGCTAGGTGCACAGGCATATTTTTGTGGAACTGTTGGTAAGGATGCTTTTGGAGAATTTTTAAAAGATACATTTAAAAAGAATAATATTAATACAGAGTTGATGTTTGAATTAGAAAGTTCCAATACTACATTAGCTTTCGTATCTCTTACTGAAGAGGGAGATAGAGATTTTCAGTTTATGAGGGATGCAGACTCTCGTTTATCTTTTGAATTAATAGAATCCAAATTAAAAAGTTTTGATTTATTTCATTTTGGAAGTGCAACAGCATTTCTTGAAGGAGAGCTAAAGAAAACTTATTATAAATTAAAAGAATATGCATTAAAAAATAACAAGATAATAACATTTGATGCTAATTATCGTGATGCTTTATTTTCTAATAAGCAAGAGACTTTTGTTCAATGTTGTAAAGATTTTATAAAAGATAGTTATATAGTAAAATTAAGTGAAGAAGAGGCTGTTTTAATAAGTGGATTAGAAAATATAGAAGAAGCTGCTAAATATATAGTTAGTTTAGGATGTAAAAATTTAATTATTACATTAGGAAAGAAGGGAGCTTTATTAACAACAAAAGAAAAACAAGTATTAATACCAACAAAAGAAATAGAGATGAAAGATGCTACTGGTGCAGGTGATGCTTTTATAGGAGCTGTTATAACACAAATATTAGAAACTCCAAATAAAGAAATGGAAGAAATAATCAAGCTTGCCAATTTAGTTGGTGGAATAACAACAACTAAGTTGGGGGCACTAGAATCTATTCCTACTTGGGAGGAAGTAGAAAAGTACAAAAATAACCTTTAGTTTTTATAAATTTAAATAAGGCTGTGGCACGAAAAAAGATTTGATAACAATATATAGTATTATGTTATTTTGATAAAATACTAGATATTATATTAATACTTTTTAATGCCATAGCTTTTGCTTAAAATTATTATTGAAATAAATGTAAATAAAACTATAAAATAAAACTTGATAATAATTTATTACTATGATATCATAAAAAAGTATCTTATAAAAGATTTTAAAGTGGAGAGATGTCCGAGTGGTCGAAGGAGCACGCCTGGAACGCGTGTATAGGGGCAACTCTATCAAGAGTTCGAATCTCTTTCTCTCCGCCATTGCCGTGCTAGATGGGGAGTCAGCGGTGCCTTGTAACCTGCAATCCGCTATAGCAGGATTGAATTCCCCAGGGAGGCCTTGTCTTTGTGTGGTCTGCCCCTAGAAAGTGGTGTTGATAGTCGGGTCCCACGCAACGGAACCCATGAACCTCGTCAGGTCCGGAAGGAAGCAGCGATAAGTGGTCCCTTTCGTGTGCCGTGGATCAATCTGGCTTGAGCTAACTACTAGGGTAACGCATGTGAAGCATCGTCAATCTGGGGTGCACGGTTTATTTTTTTTTGGTCTTTATATAGATACAAATTTGGTTACTCTTCAATAGGATTAACAATATAGGACAAAAACAATAGGATAAGAAAGAGAGGGAATCTGCTTTACTCAGATACCCTCTTTTTCTTATCTTTAATTTTTTCTAGTTAAATTAATAAATTGAAATTTTAATCCATCATTAATATTTATATTTTCTTTAGAAGAATAAGTAACCTTCCATTCAGAAGGCTTAATTTCAGGAAAGGAAGTATCTCCTTTAAAATCTTCATCTATTTTTGTTAAATATAAATTCTTGCAATAAGGTAAAAAAGCAGAATAAATTTCACCACCACCAATAACAAAAATCTCTTCTTCAGAAGTCTCATATTTATCCACTATTTTTTTTAAATTATGAACAATGGTAACAGAGTCAGAATCAACAGTGTAATTTTTATCTTTTGTTAAAACAATATGATGTCTTTTAGGAAGAACTCCTGGTAGCGATTCAAAGGTTTTTCTGCCCATTATTATTGTATGATTAGAAGTAAGGTCTTTAAAATGTTTTAAGTCCTCAGGAATATGCCATAAAAGTTTATTATCTACACCAATTATATTATTTTTAGCTATTGCAGCTATAATAGATATCATTAATATACATCCCTTCAAAGTTTTTATAATAATTCTAACAGTATGAGTTTTAAGTATCAACTAAAAATCAGATTATATATTAAATTTTTGCAATAACAAATAGAATATGTTACAAATAAAATATGTTATAATATATGTACTTAGTGAGAAAATTTATATTTTTTTCTGAATGTATGAGAAAAAATATTATTTAAGAAAATAAATTTTTAGTTTACAAAGAAATGAGGTGTATTAAATTTGGCATATACTGCATTGTATAGAAAATGGAGACCAAAAACATTTGATGATATAATTGGTCAAGAACATGTAACAACAACCTTAAAAAATCAAATAGCTAATGATAGAATAGCACATGCTTATCTTCTTTGTGGAACTAGAGGAACAGGAAAAACATCTACTGCAAAAGTCATGGCAAAAGCACTTAATTGTTTAAATCCTAAAGACGGAAATCCTTGTAATGAATGTGAAATGTGCAAGAAAATAAGTCAAGGTCTTGCAATAGATGTTACTGAATTAGATGCAGCATCTAATAATGGTATAGATAAAATAAGAGATATTATAGATGATACAAAATATCCTCCACAAGAAGGAAAATATAAAGTTTATATAATGGATGAGGTTCATATGCTTTCTGTGGGTGCTGTAAATGCATTTTTAAAAACATTAGAGGAGCCACCTGAAAATGTTATTTTTATATTAGCAACAACAGACCCTCAAAAACTTCCTATAACTATTTTATCTAGATGTCAAAGGTTTGATTTTAAGAGAATAAGCATAAAGGACTTGACAGAAAGGTTAAGAACAATAGTAACAGCTCAAGGAGTTCTTGCAGATGATAAAAGTCTTGATTTAATAGCAAGGGTTTCTGATGGTGCTGCAAGAGATGCTTTAAGCATACTTGACCAAGCAATTTCTATGGGAGATGGAAGTGTAAACTATGATAGCTTAGTAGAAATGTTAGGTCTTGTTACTAATGAATACTTATTTGATATTACTTCTGCTATTATAGAAAAAAACGTAGAGAAGGCAATGATAGTAATTGAAAAAGTAGTTTTTGCAGGAAAAGATATGTACTTATTTATAAAGGATTTAATAGAGCATTTTAGAAATTTACTTATGCTTAAAGTAACAAGTAATCCTCAAGAAGTTTTAGATATGTCTTTAGAAAATATAAAGCTTATAGATGAGCAAAGCAAAAGAATTAGAGTAGAAGAAATAATGAGGGACATAAGAATACTTCAAGAAGCAGAAGGAAATGCAAAGCTTAGCAAGCAAGCAAGATTATACTTAGAGTTAGCTTCTATAAAGATGTGTAAGATAGAGTATGATACCTCTAATGAAGTTATTTTAACAAGAATAAATAAACTTGAAGAAGCTATAAAAAATGGTTCAATTACAATATCTCAAAAAAATAAGAAAGAATTAGTACAAAAAAATAATAATTTAATGAATGATATAGAAAATAGTGGTAATAATATAAATAAAGAACCAAAAGTACAAGAAAAAAATTCTTCATTAGAAAAAAATAATTCATTAAGTAAAAGTAAAACATCAGATATTCAAAGGGCTTGGAAAGATATTTTAGAAACATTTAAATCAAGAAGAGCAATGATTGTTTTTGCTTCAATCGTTACAGGGAAGGTTGTAGATTGCACTGATGGAGTTGTTACCATAAAATATGATGCTGACTATTCTTTTAATAAAGAAAGATTAGAAAAACCAGAAAACAATAAAATTGTAAATGAAGTATTTTCAGAGATAATGAGAGAAAATTTAAAAGTTAAATTTATAGTAGATGGAGAAGTTGAAGAGAAAAAATCTACAGAAGACTTAATTAAAAATGCTCTTGGAGATACTCCTTTGGAAATATTTGATGAATAAACATAGAATTATTAAAAGAAATATTATATAATAGAAATTAGATTAATATTCAAGGAGGAATTATTTATGGCAAGAGGTGGATTTCCAGGTGGCTTCGGTGGAGGCAATATGAATAACCTAATGAAGCAAGCTCAAGCAATGCAAAAAAAAATGCAAAACGTACAAAAAGAAATAGAAGAATCAGAATTTGAAGCAGCAGCAGGTGGTGGAGCAGTTTCAGTAAAGGTTAATGGAAAAAGGGAAGTTCTAGCAATTAATATAAAACCTGAAGTGGTTGATCCTGATGATGTAGAAATGTTAGAAGATTTAGTTTTAAGTGCAGTTAATGAAGCAATGAGAAAAGCAGACGAAGAAACTGCTAACAAGATGGGAAAAGTAACAGGTGGAATGAACATACCTGGACTATTCTAATAAGCTAGATTATAATACAGCATACAGGTTTGTTTTCCTGTATGCTTTATTGTTTGAAAGGAATGAGATATAAATGGATTTTTATCCAGTAGCTATAGAAAAATTAATTGAAGAATTTGCAAAGCTTCCTGGCATAGGGCAAAAAACAGCTCAAAGATTAGCACTACATGTGTTGAACTTGCCAGAAGATGAAGTAAAAGAATTTGCAAGTGCATTAGTTAAAGCAAGAGGTACCATAAAATATTGTTCTATATGTGGAAATTTTACAGACCAAGACCCATGTTCTATATGTAGTAATCCTAATAGAGATAAAAGTGTAATATGTGTATTAGAGCAACCTAAAGATGTAATGACAATAGAAAAAGTTAAAGAATATAATGGGTTATATCACATATTACATGGAAATTTATCTCCAATGCAGGGAAGAGGTCCTCAAGATATAAGAATAAGAGAGCTTGTGGCAAGAATGAAAGAAGATGTAAAAGAAGTAATTATTGCAACTAATCCTAATATAGAAGGAGAAGCAACTGCAATGTATATAGCAAAAATTTTAAAACCTTTAGATGTAAAAGTAACAAGAATAGCAGCAGGAGTGCCTGTTGGAGGAGATTTAGAATATGCAGATGAAGTTACTTTATCAAAAGCATTAGAAGGAAGAGTAGAAATATAAGTTAAGAAAATATAGATTGGATAACTCCTTGGTGAAAATATGTTATAAGTATCACCAAGCTAATCCAATCATTCATATATAGTAATATTTTTCAGCCTTTCTTGATAACACTTATATTAAATTTCAACAATCTCTAAATACATAAGTAACATAATTCTAAAAAAGAAATTTACATAAGACCTACGAATAATAAAGTTATTTCTAGAATACAATTATATAGATAGTAGGCCTAAAAATTTTGGAGGTAAAATTATGAGAAGAGTTAATGTTGGAAACGTAAGTGAAAATCATGACAAAGAAGAACTTGACATAATAAAAGCAATAGAAAACGCTAAATTAGATTTAGAAGTGGCAAGAAATCTTTTTAATATTGCTGATGATGAAAACCTTATCGAAATGGCCATCTATTCAGAAGAAGCAGCAAAAAAGAGAATTCAATATTTAATATCATTAGCAAAACAAAAAAGAATGGTTGCAAGCACTAAATGTATACTATATCAATGTATTAACATGTCAGAATAAAAATTTAAGGGAGATGAAAATATGGAAAACTTATTACAATCTCAAAATATAAAGCTTATAATATATGGAGCAGTAGGGTTAATAATATTATATTTAATTTTAAAATTATTAAAATTACCTTTTAAGATACTTATAAATGGTATACTAGGAGTAGTACTTTTATATATTGCTAATTTAATAGGAGCAAATTTTGGAATAACAGTTGGAATAAATATAGTAACAGCATTAATTGCTGGGATTTTAGGAATACCAGGAGTAATTGCACTTTTTATATTTCAATTATTCATATAAATAAAATGAAAAAGGATGTAAGAAAGATAAGTAATGCTTTTTTACATCCTTTTAATATGTCTTAATATATTTTTAAGGAAAAGCTAAGAAATTTATATCTTTAATATTAAGAATTCACTTATAAAATAAAGTCATAAAGTCAATGGAGGAACAAATATGAATGTTTTAGAGGTAACAGGCTTAAAGAAAAAGCTTGGAAAAAGAGAAATTATTAAAGGTATAAATCTTTCTGTAAAAGAAGGGGAGATATTTGGTTTTTTAGGGCCAAATGGTGCAGGCAAAACTACCACTATAAGAATGCTTGTTGGCTTGATAGCACCAAATGAAGGAGAAATAAAGATATGTGGTAAAGACCTTCAAAAAAATAAGGAAGAAGCTTTAAAAAATGTTGGGGCAGTAGTTGAAAATCCTGAATTATATAAATATTTATCAGGAAGAGAAAATCTTATGCAAATAGCAAGAATAAGAAAAGTATCTAAGGAAGAGGTAGATAGTCTTATTGAATTAGTAGGTCTTAAGGATAGAATTGATGATAAAGTAAAGAAGTATTCTTTGGGGATGAAACAAAGATTAGGACTTGCAGCTGCTCTTATTGGAGAACCTAAGCTGTTAATATTAGATGAGCCTACTAATGGATTAGACCCTTCAGGAATAATTGATTTTAGAGAAGTTGTAAAGAAGGCTGCAAAAGAAAGGAATATGGCTGTATTTATATCTTCTCACATATTAAGTGAAGTTCAAAATCTTTGTGATAGAGTTGCATTCACAAATGGGGGAGTAATAAAGTCTATTGAAGATATTCATGATAATACTATGGATACAGAATTAGATAGTTTAACATTAATAGTATCAAGCAATGAAGAGGAAGCAGTTAAGGTATTAAAAGGTATCAATTTAGTTAAATCTGCTAATGTGATTGATGAAGAAATTCATTTAATAATAGAGAGTGGAAAAACATCAGAATTATTAGGAATATTATTGAATAAAAAGATTAAAGTAGAAGAAATATTTAAAAATAGAAAGGGACTTGAACAAAGATATATGGAACTTGTTGAAGGAGGGATAAGATAATGCTTTTAACTTTAATAAAAAATGAACTTATCAAAATTTTCAAAAGAGGAAAGACGTGGGTAGTATTTGCACTATTTGCATTAACTATTGTTGGAATGAGTGTGGTATTTTATAAAGAAGCAAAAAATACAGAATATCGTCAATCACCTGAAGGACAAATAGAATCTTTAAAAGATGGTATAAATTATTCTAAAAAAGATATTGAATATTATAAAACTGTAAATGAAGAATGGGCTAAAGAAGCAATTGCAGAGGCTGAAAGCAGAATAAAAAGTTATGAAGAAGAGATAAAAAATTATGAAGAAAAATTAAAAAATAAAGATAATCCTAATTCATGGAAGGAATCTTTAAAAGAAGAAAAAGAATCACTAGAATCTATTTTAAATGATAATTCATATCCAGAAAAATATAAAGCTTATGATAGAGAAAGAATTGAAACAATAAATATATATTTAGATAAAAACATAAAGCCAATAGAAGAATGGGAATTTAATGGTATAAATTATGGTTTAGGATTTATATCGCTAATAGGAATGTTGATTTTAGCAGCTGGAATAGCAGTATTTATGAGTGATATAGTATCAGGAGAGTGTACTCCTCCAACACTAAAGTTTCTTTTGGTACAACCTATTTCAAGAGGAAAGGTTATTTTTTCAAAGTTTGTAGCAGTAGTTATAACAGTGATTACAATGATTGGAGGCTTAGAAGCTTTAGTGGTAGCCGGAATAAGTGCATTCACAGGGTTTGATGCAGGAAAAATGCCACAATATATAGGAAAAACTTTTGAGTGGGATTATACTAATGCAGCCCAAAATGGTGGACCAGAATTAGTTGAAGTTGCAGGAAGCGGAGTTTTATCAACAAGAGGAGTGTATTTACTTCAAAGCTTTGGATTGCAAATATTATTTATAATAGCATGTTGTGCATTTATTTTTATGATATCAGCAATATTTAAAAGCAGTATGATAACTATGGCAGTTTCAGTAATTTTATGTGTGGCAGGAACAATTATTCCTCAAATGTCAGAAACAATAAAATCAATTTCAAGATTTTTCTTTGTAAGCTATGGAGATACAACAAGTCTAGTTAGTGGATATTGTGCTTTGAATTTCAATAATCCAAATGTCACATTAGGCTTTGGAGTAATTGTAATGATAATTACTATAATAGTTAGTTATATTTTGGCACATATTGTATTTAGTAAAAAAGATATACTTATATAATTAGATTTAAAGGCAGAGGTATATTCCTCTGCTTTTGTGATATAATGTAATAATTATTAAAAGAGGAGATGAAAAAAGTTATGCCAGCAGGAAATGGAGTGAATTGCCCTAAGTGTCCAGAAAAATTATCAGGAAAGTGTTTAGGTAATGATTTATCATGTTTATGTTATAGGTGTCCAAGAAATTTATCACAATGTTTATGTGTAAGATATTGCAGAGAAACTGAGTCAGTACTTAATTATGATGAAAAATATTAATTAAATTAGAAAAATAAGTATAGAAAATAGTAAATTTAACAAATTTATAAGTTGTGCTTTAGATATAAATGGTATATAATAAGAATTACCGTGAACACTTGTATTTGATAGAAATACATTTACAGAGGGTTAATTTAGCAATAAGCATAAAATAAAGGGAGGATTTTTTTTATTATGATTAGAGTATTAGCAAATGATGGATTAGAAGCATCAGCAGTAAAGGCTTTAGAAGCAGCAGGGGCAGAAGTTGTTACAAGCCATGTAGAACAAGCAGATTTAGGAGAGGCAGTAAGAGACTATGATGTTTTAGTAGTAAGATCAGCAACAAAGGTAACTGCGGAAGTTTCAGAAAAAGCAAAAGGTAGCAAATTAAAATTAGTTATCAGAGCAGGAGTTGGTGTTGATAATATAGATATTCCAGCTGCAAATGCAAATGGAATAGAAGTTAAGAACACTCCAAGTGCAAGTTCAAATTCAGTTGCAGAATTAGCACTTGGCCATATGTTTGCATTAGCTAGATATATAGCAATTTCAAATGTAACTATGAGAAATGGAGAATGGAATAAGAAGAAATATGAAGGTTCAGAAATCTTAGGAAAAACTCTAGGTATTATAGGAATGGGAAGAATAGGACAATCTTTAGCAGCTAAGGCAGAAGCTTTAGGAATGAAAGTTGTTTATACTGATTTATTTGGAAAGAATGACAAATTAGCTTATGAATTCTTATCACTAGAAGATTTATTAAAGACTTCAGATTTCATATCATTACATGTTCCATATGATAAGAACCAAGGTTCATTAATAGGAAAAGCTCAATTTGATATGATGAAGGATGGAGTTTTCTTAATAGACTGTGCAAGAGGAAAAGTTGTTGAAGAAGCTGCATTATTAGAAGCTTTAAATAGTGGAAAAGTTGCTGGAGCTGGTCTTGATGTTTATGAAGAAGAACCAACTAAGAACACAGAACTTGTAAATCATCCAAGAGTAAGTGTTACACCACATATTGGAGCAGCTACTAAAGAAGCTCAAACAAGAATTGGAGAAGAAGTAGTTTCAACTATAAAGACATTTTTCAATCTTTAATATTCAGGAGGAATTATAATGGCTACAGTAAGACCATTTAAAGGTATAAGACCAATTAAAGAACTGGCTTCAAAAATAGCAGCACTTCCATATGATGTTATGAATAGCGAAGAAGCTAGAGAAATGGTTAAGGGAAATCCATATTCATTTCTTCATGTAGATAGGGCAGAAATAGATTTAGACCCATCTATAGATGTTCATGATACAAAGGTTTATGAAAAGGCAAGAGACAATCTTAACAAAATGATTAGTGATGGCGAATATATGCAAGATGAGAATCCTTGTCTATACATATACAGACAAACAATGAATGGAAGAGCACAAACTGGATTAGTTTTTTGTGCATCAATAGATGAATATATAAACAATACAATAAAGAAACATGAATTTACAAGAGCTGATAAGGAACAAGACAGAATTAATCATGTAGATTATTGTAATGCTAATACTGGTCCAATATTTTTAACATATAAAGAACATGATATTGCATCTGCTATTATAAATGCTTGGACAAGTAGTAATGAAAAAAGAGAACCTGTTTATGACTTTGTTTCAGAAGATGGAATAGGTCATACTGTATGGGTTATAGATAATCCTATAATAGTAGATGAAATAGTAGATATGTTCAAGGAAGTTGAAAACTTATATATTGCTGACGGACACCATAGATCAGCTTCAGCAGTAAAGGTTGGAATAAAGAGAAGACAAGAAAATCCAAATTATACTGGAGAAGAAGAATTTAACTATTTCTTAGCAGTTGCATTCCCAGATAATGATTTAATGGTTATGGACTATAATAGAGTAGTTAAAGACCTTAATGGATTAACTGTTGATGAGTTAATTAAAAAGCTTGAAGAAAAGTTTGTTGTAACAGAATCAAAAGAACAAGTAAAACCATCTAAAAAGCATACATTTGGTATGTTTGTAGAAGATAAATGGTATCTTTTAGAAGCTAAAGATGGAATATATAATGCAGAAGATCCAATAGACAGTCTAGATGTTGCTATACTTCAAAATAATGTTTTAACTCCTATATTAGGAATAGAAGATGTAAGAACATCAGATAGAATAGACTTTATAGGTGGAATAAGAGGTATTGGAGAACTTGAAAAGAGAGTTCATAGTGATATGAAAATTGCTTTCTCAATGTATCCAACAGAAGTTCACGATATAATGAACGTTGCAGATATTGGAGAAGTAATGCCACCTAAATCAACTTGGTTTGAACCAAAGCTTAGAAGTGGATTATTCATTCATAAATTAAGTTAATCATTAAATAAAAAATAGAGCAGTAAGTATTCTTAATACTTTTTCTGCTCTATTTTTAATATATAAAACTTTACATTGAAAGTATCATTTCTTTTAAGATAGTTGTAGAGTTCTTTACTGCTATAGGAGT
>JALFQD010000078.1 GCA_022785265.1 Clostridium sp.
TGTTTTTAGACTCTGATGATTTACTATGTGAAAACTCCATAGAAAAATTAATAAAAACAGCAAATGAAAAAAAAGCAGATATAGTTCAAGGTTCATATTATACATTTGATAAAAATGGAAATAAATTTTATAAAGATATACCCCCCACAGAAGAAGATAGAGAAATTTCAGTTCCAGGTTTTCCTTGGGGTAAGGTATATAAAGGTGAGCTTTTTGAAAAGGTTAGATTTCCCTTAAACTTTTGGTATGAAGATACAATAGTTAATTATTTACTAGCAAGACTTAGTAATAAATATGTGGCTATTTCAGATTATGTATATGGATATAGAATAAATGAAAAGGGAATTACCTTTACTTCAAAAAAATCTAAAAAAGTATTAGATACCTATTGGATAATTGAAGAAATGCTTGATTTAAGCAAAGATATTGGATTAAAGATAGATGATAGCATATATGATATGACAATATTTCAGTTAAGCAACTTATTATATAGAAGAATTCATTTTTTAGATGAAGAGACCATAAAAAACACTTTTATATTAGCCTGTTATTTAATGAAAGATATAGGAATTAAAGATAGTAAAAATAAATCCATTATTTTTAGAGATATAGAAAGAGCATTTAAAGAAAAAAACTATAGATTATGGAAAATAGCAAGCTTTGTTATTTAGAATAATAAATTCAAGAATGAAAGATTTAAAGTAAAGGAAAAGATTATATGAAACATATATGTTTTTTTTCAGGAGATATAACAAACAGTGGAGGGACAGAAAGGGTTGCAAGCATTATAGCAAATGAATTAAGTAAAAATAAAAACTATAAAGTATCATTTGTAAGTTTAGTAGAAAAGAGAAAAGCTCCTTTTTTTGAAATTAATTCTAAGATAAAAAAATATAAATTATATGATGAATCTGTAAGAGGGATAACTCATATAGTCCAAACTTGTAATAGATTAAAAAAAGTAATGAAAAATGAAAATATAGATATTTTGATTGATATTGATGGAATATTAGATATGTATTCATTAGTAGTTAAATTATTTACAAAGGTTAAAGTTATATCTTGGGAACATTTTAATTACTACCAGCATCCTAATGTTAAATATAGAAAATACACAAGAAAACTAGCAGGAAGATTTGCAAATGCAATAGTAACATTAACTAATGAAGATAAAGGTTATTATGAAAAAAATATAAAAATAAAATGTCCTATAGAATTTATTCATAATCCTATAATGAATTTAGATAAGAATTATAACTATGATTTAAATTCTAAAATAATTTTAAGTGTGGGAAGATTAACCTATCAAAAAGGATTTGATATTTTGTTAGATGTAGCAAATATAGTTTTGAAAAAACATAAGGATTGGAAATGGATTATATTAGGAGAAGGAGAAGATAGAACAATCCTTGAAGATAAAATTAAAAGTCTAGCTCTTGAAGAAAAAGTTATATTAAAAGGAAATGTTTCTAATGTAGAAGCTTACTACAAAACCTCCTCAATATTTGTATTAACTTCAAGATATGAAGGACTTCCAATGACTCTTCTTGAGACTAAACCTTTTAAACTTCCAATAGTAAGTTTTGATATAAAAACAGGACCTAATGAATGTATATTAAATAATAAAAATGGCTACCTTATAAAAGCTTTTGATGTAAAAGAAATGGCAGAAAAAATAAATAATTTAATTGAGAATAAAGAATTACGCAAAAGCTTTTCAAATAATGCTTTAGAAGATACAGAAAAATTTAACTTAAAAAATATTATAAAAAAATGGACAGATATACTTGAAAGCATTTAAACAAATCCAAAGTATATATAGTAGAGAAAAAATGGAAAAATCATATAAAGGAGGAGAGGTAAGTGAAGGTAAGCATTATAGTTCCAGTGTATAATTGTGAAAAATATTTAAAAAAGTGTATAGAAAGTATAATAAATCAAACATATAAAGATTTAGAGCTTATTTTAATAGATGATGGCTCTACAGATAGTAGCTATGATATTTGCTTAGAATATAAGAAAAAATATGAAAATATAATTGTTTTAAAGCAAAATAATAAGGGTGCAGGGAAGGCAAGAAATTATGGAATAGAAAAAGCTACAGGAAAGTATTTAATGTTTTGTGATTCTGATGATTTTTTTTGTGAAAATACAATAGAGTGTTTTATTAAGGAAGCTTTAAAAGATGATTATGATTTAGTTATAAGTGGATATAATAATTTTAAATACTATAATGACAAAATAGTAATATGTAAAGAAAATAATGCTATGGACAAGGTTATAAAATCTAAAGAAGAGGTTAGAAAATCCTATATAGAATCTCATAAAAAATGCCTAAATCAAGCACCTTGGGGAAAGCTTTATAAAAGAAGTATAGTTATAGAAAATAAAGTAAGATTTGGAGATTATAGACGTTGTCAAGATATTATATTTAATCTTCAATATTATGAGCATATAAATAGCATAAAAATTATAAAAAATAAATTATACAACTATCAAACTCCAGATGGAAATGCTTATATATCAAAATTTCCTCCTAATATGATAGAAATAAGAAAAGAAATAGATAGCATAATTACAGAAACTTTAAAGAAATGGAATGTTTATGATAAAGAGACAGAAAAATATCTTAATAAAATTCTTGTAACAGATATTTTAGTATGTATAAGGCTTAACTATTTAAACAATTGGAACTTTAATAAAGAGGAAAAAAGAGAATATATAAATAATCTTTTAAAAGATGAAAAGGTAATGAAGGTTTTAAAAGAAAAGGGTTATGGAAAAAAGAAAGATATACTTTGCACAATAGTAAATACAAAGAACTATTTGTTTATAGAGATTATGAATTTTTTTACAATTTTATTTCAAAATATTTCATTAAAAGTAAATAAATATAAAGTAAAAAATTCTTATTTTAAAAATACAATATTAGGAAACTAAGCTTTTTATATAAAGCAAATTACAAGGAGAAAAAGGAAAATGAAAAAGAAAATTTTATTTATAGAAGAGGGACTTGGAATTGGGGGAGCTGAAAAGAGCTTACTTGCTATTTTAAATCTTTTAGATTATTCAAAATATGAAGTAGATTTATTTTTATTTAGACATAATGGAGAGTTTATGAATATGCTTCCAAAGGAAGTTAATCTTCTTAAAGCATCAGAAGACTTT
>JALFQD010000082.1 GCA_022785265.1 Clostridium sp.
ATAGATGGGTAAAAAATAATGATATATCTGCCCCTCAAAGGGATTGGAGAAATTGGAGAGTATGGTCAGAAAAAAATATTATTGAAATTCAAAATATTATAAATAAAAAAGAAGAAAAATTATTAAAAAGTGATAAAAATGAAAAAGTTTTTTTTGAAGTAAATAATAGAAGATATTTGGGAAGTAAATATAAATTACTTAATTTTATTAATGATGTTGTAGAAGAAGAATGTAAGGGTATTAAAAGTGTAGCTGATATATTCGGAGGCACAGGAGTAGTTGCAAATAATTTTAATGAAAAAGGAAAAAAGGTAATAGTAAATGATTTATTGGTATCAAATTATTATTCATATCAAACTTGGTTTGGATATGAAGAAATAGATATAAATAAAATAAGAAATATAATTAATAGATTAAATAACAAAGAAGTAAAAAGAGATAATTATGTTTCAAAAAATTTTGGTGGAAATTATTTTACTATTAATAATGCTAAAAAAATAGGGTATATAAGAGAAGAAATAAAAAAATTAAAAAAAGATAAACAAATAAATAATAGAGAAGAAGCCATACTTATAACATCCCTATTATATGCTATGGATAAAGTGGCTAATACTTGTGGACATTATGATGCTTTTAGAGCAAATTTAGATTTAAAAGATGAAATAAATTTATTGGTTCCACATTTAACTAGATTAGAAAATAATATAAATAATGAAATTTATAGAATGGATGCAAATAAATTGGTGCGAAAAATAAGAGCTGATTTAGTGTATATAGATACTCCATACAATTCAAGACAATATGGAGATGCTTATCACTTGTTAGAAAATATTGCTACATGGAAAAAGCCTAAAGTAGAAGGTGTAGCAAAAAAGATGATAGATAGAGCTTCTACTAAGAGTAAATATTGTACTAGTAAGGCACCAGAGGCTTTTGAAGATTTAATAAAGAATATAAATGCAAAATATATACTTGTATCATATAATAATATGGCTCAAAAGGGTGTAGGAAGGTCAAATGCAAAGATAAGTAATGAGGAAATAATAGAGACCTTAAAGAAAAAAGGTAAAGTAAAAATATTTAGTACTGATTATAAAGTTTTTACAACTGGAAAAACTAATATTGAAGGACATAAAGAATTATTATATTTATGTGAATGTTTTAAATAAAAAGGTGAAGAGATGAAATATATAAAGTCATGTTTAAATTATACTGGAGGAAAGTATAAATTATTACCTCAAATAATACCATTAATTCCAAGAGATATAGATACTTTTTATGATATATTTTGTGGTGGATGTAATGTTGGAATTAATGTAAAAGCTAATCATATTATATTTAATGATAAAATGAATGAACTAATAGAGCTATATAAAAATCTGTCTAATGTAAAATATAATGAAATAGTAAGTGATATTGAAAAAGTAATTGAAAAATTTGCATTATCAAATACATTTAAAAATGGGTATGAATTTTATAATTGCCAATCAAGTAAAGGCTTAATGGATTATAATAGAGAAAGTTATTTGAAGCTTAGAGCTGAATATAATAGGCTAAAGATTGAAAAAAATACTAATGATATATATTTAAATTTAATATTATATATATTAATTGTTTATGGATTTAATAATCAAATTAGATTTAATAAAAAAGGTCAATTTAATATTCCTGTTGGTAAAAGAGACTTTAATCAAAAAGTTAGAAGTAATTTAGAAAAATTTATTTCAAAAATAGCTGAGGAATCGGTAGAATTTAGAAATAAAGATTTTAAAGAATTTCCATTTGAATTGATAAAAAAAGAAGATTTTGTTTATTTAGACCCACCTTATTTAGTGGCAACAGCTACTTATAATGAACAAGGAGGATGGAATGAAGATGATGAGATAGAATTATTAAGCAAATTGGATTATTTAAATGATAAAGGAATAAGATTTGCATTATCAAATGTAATAGAAAATAAAGGTAACACTAATAATATATTAGAAGAGTGGAGTAAGAAATATAATATAAATTATTTAAATTATGATTATAATAATTCTAATTATCAAATAAAAGATAAAAATCAAAAAACTATAGAAGTTTTAATTACAAATTATTAAAAAGTCATGTTGATGGCTTTTTTTGTTTACATACTAAAATATAATGATAAAATAAAATAGGGGGGGAGAGATTTAGATGTTTCCAATAGATAGGGTACAAATTATAGAGGGGAAAGTATGGATTACAGAATTTATATTAATAAAAGATTTTGAATAAAATAAAAATATTTGTTTCAATGATTTGAAATCTTTTATAAATAACTTAAGTATAATTGATAAAGAAAAATGTATGTTTTTATTAAAGCTTAAAAATCAAGTAGTAAACATAATATTTTATGATTCATATAAAATAAATTTTCTTTTAATACAAAAAAATTTAAGACTACAAGAATTAACATATAATATATATAATTTTGAAGAAATGTCAAATTGGTTAAGAAAATATAATAATTTTAATAGACTTGAAAAAAGTAATTCAAAACAGTTAGGTTCAGCAAAACAATCTAATGCTGATAATTATTTAAATGAAATTTTGAAAAAAATTTATAATGATTATTCTTTATATGATGATGGAGGAATTGAAGTAACAAAGGAATTACTAAAAGGAGATGTAACAAGAGCAGTTGATTTTGATTTATTTCAATATATAAAAAGTACAAATAGTTGTGTAATATATGAATTATTAAAAAGAGAAAATCAATATATTAGTAATATCGAAGCTCATCCTATGAGATATTCGTGGTGTAACAACAGAAAAGATAATAGGCAAAAATACATTTCTTTATGGGAGTATGCTAAAATTTTTAAAGCCAAATTGTATTTAATAAATTATAGTGATGATTTAAATGAAAAAGTATCTATATTGGAAGTTATTGATTTAGATAAGAACTTGGGTATAAGAGCAGAACGAAAATATTGTATGAGTTATAATACCTTTATTGGATGGCTTAAAGATATGAAGTTGTATAATGAAAAAGATACACAATATTTAAAAGATTTTAGATATAAAGAATATGATAGTAAGTATTTTGATAATTTTATAAGTAATAAAAAGAATTATGGAAAAGATTTTTATAAAGAAAATATAAAAGAAAAGGAGGCAATACAAGATGCCAAATACATGGAGCTTAAGCACAACAGTTAGAAATCCAGAGAGGTTAGTTCCATTTATAAAAGTTTTAAAAAAATTTGAAGGAAAAAAGTTTAATGAAGCCACACAAATAGAATATTTTAAGATGTTAATAAAAACAAAAGCATATAAACCAGAAGGACTTCCAGATAAATTTAATAATTTATATGAAGAACCAGAAGAATTTACTAATGAGGAGTTAGACGAGCTTTTATCAAATGTACATTATAGAAATAAACAATATAATGATGACCAAAATAAAATATATGCTTTTAGAGCAAGAACTGCTGTAGGAAACCTCAATAAAATGGGATTATGTATTGCAAGAGAAGCTATGGGACAAGTAAAAATAACCGAACTAGGCAAACAATTAATAGATGAAAAATGTACATTTGTTGATGTAATGTTTAGATATTTTCTTAAATGGCAATTACCAAATCCATCAGAGAGTGGATTTAAAAATTTTAATATAAATCCATTTATAGCGACATTACATGTTATAAATAAAGTGAATAAATTAGAAAATGTTAGAGGAAATAAATCTAAGGGAATAAGTAAAGATGAGTTTGCTTTATTTATAATAACATTAACAGATTTTAATTATATTGATTCTGTAGTTTATAGAATATTAGAGTATAGGGACAATAGTAAAAAAGTTAAAAATAAAGTGGCTTATAAGAATGAATTATTTATAAAAGAAGTGTCAGCAATATATTCAATAGAGGAAATTGATGTTAAAGAAATTGATAAAAAGGTTAACAACTTAAATGATTATGCAGATTCAGTAATAAGATATTTTAGACAAACTGGGTTGGTATATTATAGAGGTGGAGGAAGATATGTAGATTTATCACCAACAAGAGTAGTTGAAATAAAAAGGTTATTAGAAGTTTTTGATGGTTCAGCAAGAGAATTTAGTAGCATTGAAGAATATATAAAATATTTATCAAATATTAATGAACCAATATTACCATGGGAAACAAATGAGGCTTTAAAAGATATTCATAATAACTTATATGAAAATGCTAAAGAAATAATTCAATACATTGATAAGGTATATCCAAATCAAGCATTACATAATTTTGACATCAATTCAGTTATTTTAGCTGAAAATGAAGATAATAAATCAATAAACAAAAAAATTGATTTATTAAGGGGATGGATAACATTACTTAATTTAGACAAAAATGTATTAGAGCAAAGAAATCTTAAAAATTTACCTAAGTACATAGAAGAGTTACAGTTGTTAGCAAAGAGAAAAAAAGCTAAAGATGGAAATGGACCATTAAACTTAGAATGGTATACTGCATTATCATTAATGGCACTAGATGATGCAGAAGAGATAAAACCTAATTTATTAATAGGAGATGATAATATACCATTATTTACTGCTCCTGGTAAAGGTGCAGATATAGAAGCAAAGTATAGAGATTTTAATATGGTTACAGAAGTAACTTTACTTAAAGCTAGAGACCAATGGTATGCAGAAGGACAACCTGTAATGAGACATTTAAGGGATTTTGAAGATAAAAATAGAGATAAAGATAATTATTGCTTATTTATAGCACCAACATTACATAGAGATACAGTAAATACATTTTGGATGGCAATTAAAATGGGCTATGAAGGTAAAAAACAAAAAATAGTACCATTAACAATAGAACAATATACTAAAATACTTAAATATGTTTTAAACTTAAATGAAAATAATAAAAGAATTTCAAGTAGAGATTTATTAAGTTTAATAAAATTGTTATATGAGGCAAATGATGGAGCAGGATTTGATGTTAATGCTTGGATAAATAAATTTGATTCTTTAATAGATAATTGGTATACAAATTTAACAATTTAAAGATAAAAATTTTTGAAGATGTCTAAATAATCATAATACATTAAGATAGATAATCTTTTTCTAAAATGTTCAATCCATTTATTTTTGGGAGAGTATTGGTGTGCTTTGTTAATAAAGCAATAATATTTTTGTTTTAAATAAAAGGAAAATAAAAAAATTTATTGAATAAAAAATTAGTATTAAAAATTTTAATACTTTTGTTTATGTAAACATAAGTACTTAATGAGGAGTGATTAAATATGTCTACTGTAATTGTTACATGGGTACCACAAGGAATAGCTGTTTCAGCCGATACAAGGACAACTTCAAAAAATTTTGAATTAGAAAATGATTATGCAGTTAAGATACTTCCGTTTGAAAAATACAGATTTTTTGTAACGTTATGTGGAAATTGTTATTTTGGAGATGAAAAATTTGAAGAATTTATACAAGATATAGTAGATAAATATTTTACAGAAAGTACTCACTTATCAAAGTTTGTTGAAATATTACTTGGATTAATATTAGAAAAAGAAGAATGTAAAGACTCTACTTATGAAATAATTATAGCAGGGTATGATTTAATAAATGATAGAGAAGTAATTGAGGTTATTAAAAAAGGAAAAGATAATGATTTTTTTGAAGATGAAGATACATATATAAGAGAATTAAATATATTTAAAACTAACAATGCACAAACTATGCTATTTTATCCTGCTAGTTATCTTTTATATGGAGCTTATGTTGGAGGCGTGGATATTATTGGAATAAATAATGCATATAAAACTGCAAAGGATAGATTAAAAATGGATAAAGATTTTTCAAATATGTCATTAGATGAAGCAAGAGATTTTTGTGAGAGAATTTTAGAGTATACAAAAGATAAACTTAAAGAGAATAATTCATATTCAGTTACTGGAGGGATGACTTTAAAGCATTTTATAAAAGCTACTAAGGAAAGAAATATTAATGAACTTTATAGTGATTAGAATAATAATATAAATATATTAAGAAAATAATGGTATAAAACTTTGTTGCCATAAATGTTGCCATTTATTAAATATTTGAAGCCATTTTGGTATTTATATAACATCTTTATATATGCGTAGAACATAGGAAATACAACGTTTTACGCATATAAGTATGTATATGAATTTATATAAAAATAAGTTCCACGATTTCTGTTGGGGGTACCAAATATGTTAAAAGAATGGCTTTATCATTAGAATAGAGCTTTTTTTATATTCAAAAATGTTTCTATTTGGGTACTAAATTGAAAAATACATATGAACAATTAACAATGTTATTTAAGCTGTTACATTAAATAATTAATGTAACAGCTTTTTTAGTGCATATATTTATAAAAGTTTTGCAAATTTTGTTGTAAAAAGTTTTATTTAATAAATAATAAATTACCACAATAATATGTAAAGCTTTTGAGATAATGAAATATAGAATTTATAACGATTACATGATATTATTTAACCATAGAAAAACTTAAAAATTTTCACATACAAATTTAAAACTTAAATAAAAGGAGGAGAGAAAAATGTAATATTTATGTAAACAAAAATGAAAAATGTGTAAAAATATTAATTGTGTATTAAAAAATGAAATTTAGGAGGAATTTAAAATGAAAATAGTAGCAGTAACAGCATGCCCAACAGGAATAGCTCACACTTATATGGCGCAGGAGGCAATTGAAAAAGAATGTAAAAAGAGAGGATATGAAGTTCAAGTAGAAACTCAAGGAAGTATGGGAATTGAAAATGAACTTGAACAAGAAGATGTTGATGGAGCTGATGTAGTAATATTAGCTATAGCAATTGGAATTGATGGAGAAGACAGATTTGAAGAAAAAATGGATGAAGGAAAGGTACTTCAAGTAGAACCAGGAGAAGTAATAAAAGATCCTGCAAGTATTATTGACCAAGCAGAAAAATTATAAAAAGATTGGAGAGATGAAAAATGAGTAAGGATAATAAAATATGGAAAGATATTCAAAAGGCCTTTAATACAGGAGTTTCTTACATGCTACCAGCAGTAGTTATTGGAGGTATTTTTCTAGCAATAGCTTTATCAACAGGTGATGCTGGAGAATCAGGAATGGAAATTACTTCACCTTTTATGAAAAACTTAAATGACTTAGGGTCAGCTGGTTTTGCAATGATGATTCCAATATTATCTGGATATATTGCATATTCACTTGCAGGTAAACCTGGAATTGCACCAGGAATGATTTTAGGATATGTTGCAAATAATCCTATTGGAGAATCTCAAGTAAAAACAGGATTCTTAGGAGCTATGATTTTAGGAGTAGCAACAGGATATGTAGTTAGATGGTGTAAGAAATGGAAAGTTCCAGCTACTTTAAAATCAATAATGCCTATATTAATTGTACCTATTTTTACAACTTTTGTTTTAGGAATTATTTATATTTATGTTATTTCAGTACCTATTGGTTTAGCAATGGATTGGTTAGTAAAAGTTTTAGGAACATTACAGGGTGGAAGTGCTATTATTCTTGGATTAATAATTGGTGCTATGACTGCAGTTGATATGGGTGGTCCTATAAATAAAACTGCTACTGCATTTACTTTAGCATTAATGGCAGAAGGAATTTATTCACCAAATGGAGCACATAGAATAGCTTGTGCGATTCCACCTTTAGCAGTTGCAATATCAACATTTATTGATAAAAAGAAATATACTTCAGAAGATAAAGATTTAGGTATTTCAGCATTCTTTATGGGATTAATAGGAATAACAGAAGGTGCAATTCCATTTGCAATAAAAGATATGAAAAGAGTTTTACCAGCTTTAATAGTAGGAAGTGCAGTTGGTGGCGCTATAGGAATGATGAATAATGTTGAAGCATTAGTACCACATGGAGGATTAATTATTTTACCAGTTGTAAATGGTAAAGTATGGTATACAATAGCAATTATTGTAGGAGCTCTTATATCAGCAGCAATCTTACATTTTACAAAACCTAATTTAGAAGTTAAGGAAGAAGAAAAAGTTGAAAAATAATCAGTTACTACAATGATGTGTAATACATTTAAGATAATAATAAGTTACCATAATAATAGGTAAATATTTAAAATATTGTAATATAGAATTTGAAATATATAAGTGATATTATTTAGCCATAGGAAAAATTAAAAAATAATATTAAAGGGAGGAGGATAAAATGGTAGATATAATAAATAAAAATCTAATGGAACTTAATATTAAAAGTAATACTAAAGAAGAGATAATTAAAGAACTAGCAAGTTTAATAGATAAAGAAGATAGATTAAACGATTACGAAAAATATGTTCAAGAAGTATTGCATAGAGAAAGTCTTACTACAACAGGTATTGGATTTGGTATAGCAATACCACATGGAAAAAGTGATGCAGTTAAAATACCAACTGTAGCACTTGGAAAAGTTAGTGAAGGAGTAGATTGGGAATCATTAGATGGTGAACCAGTAAAGATAATTTTTTTACTAGCAGTTCCAGAAGAAGCAGCATCAAATCAACACTTAAAGATTCTAGCAGCTTTATCTAGAAAACTAATGAATGAAGAATTTGTACATGAATTATTTAATAGTACTGATAAAGATAGATTATTAGAGCTGTTAATGAATGTATTTAAAGAAATTGAAATGTAGAATTTAAAAAATAAAAAAGTAAGTATTTTAATAAATGTTAGGAGGATATTATATTATGAGTAAAGTAAGTTTATCAGAAGTAGTAAAAAAATCATTACAATTAGAAGGAAGCGAAAAGGCATCAATGCTAGGAATTGGACCTATGTCTAAAACTTTAATAAAAGCATCAATGCTTCTTGCAAAAGAAAAGGATTTCCCATTAATGTTTATAGCTAGTAGAAACCAAGTTGATTCAAAAGAATTAGGTGGAGGATATGTTTGTAACTGGGACCAAAAAGGTTTTGCATCAGCAATTAAAGAAGTGGCAAATGAAGTTGAATTTGATGGATTATATTACTTATGTCGTGATCATGGTGGACCATGGCAAAGAGATAATGAAAGAAATGCTCACTTACCAGAAGAAGAAGCAATGGAATTAGGAAAGGAATCATATCTTGAAGATTTATTAAATGGATTTGATCTTTTACATATAGATCCAACTAAAGATCCTTATGTTATTGGAAAAGCTATAGAAATGGATGTAGTTTTAAGAAGAACAATAGAACTAATAGAATATGTTGAAAAAGAAAGAAAAGAAAGAAAACTTCCTCCTATTAGTTATGAAGTAGGAACAGAAGAAACAAATGGTGGATTAACCTCACAAGAATCATATGAAGAATTCATTCAAAAATTAACAGAACAATTAAAAGAAAAGGATTTACCACTTCCTTGCTTTATAGTTGGACAAACTGGTACTTTAACTAGATTAACTGAAAATGTAGGACATTTTGATGCTATTACATCTAAGAAGCTTGCAGCTAGTGCTAAAAAATATGGTGTAGGATTAAAAGAACATAATGGAGATTATTTAAATGATGCAATTTTACTAGAACACCCAGCACTTGGAATAACAGCAATGAATGTTGCTCCAGAGTTTGGAACAGTAGAAACTCAAGCTTATTTAAAATTAGTTGAAGTAGAAAATGAATTATATAAAGATGGTTTAATATCAGCAAAATCAAATTTAGGCAATGTAATAAAAGAAGAAGCAGTAAAGAGTGGAAGATGGAAGAAATGGATGGTTGATGGTAAGGATAAATTAAGCTTTGAAGAAATTTTAAAAGATGAAGAACTTACTTACCTTATAACTGAAATAAGTGGACACTATACTTTCAATAATGATTCAGTAAAGGCAGAAATAAAGAACTTATTTGATAACCTAAGCCAAGTTGGAATAGATGGTGAAAAATATGTTGTTGATAAGATTAAAGATTCAATTGATAAGTATGTAAAATGCTTTAACTTAGAAGGATTTACTTCAAAAGTTTCATAGTTTTAAAAAAGAAGTGATTGATATGGATATTATTGACTATCATGTTCATTCTGATAATTCCTTTGATGGAACCGCTAACATTTATGATATTTGCAAAAGTGCTATTAAAAAAGGAATATCTGAGATTTGTTTTACAGAACATTTTAGTGTAGATCCTACTGATGTTAGTTATAATGTTTTAGATTATAATAGGTATCACAAAGAAATAGAAGAATGTAAAGAGGCTTTTAAAAATAAGCTAGTAATAAAAGAAGGACTAGAAATAGGAGAACCGTATATTCCAAATTTAAAAGATGATCTTAATAAACAAGTAAAAGAGATGAAGTTAGACTTTATTATTGGGTCTGTTCATAATATAAATACTTTAAAGCTAAGAACTTATATAAAAGATAAGAATAAGAAAGAAATATATGAAGATTACTTTAAGGAAATATATAAATTAGCAGAAAACTCAGATATAGATGTTGTTGGTCATTTAGATTTAATGAAAAGATATGCTTATAATGATTTTGGAAATTATGATTTCAATGACTACAAAGATATTTTAAGCATCATATTAAAAAAAGTTATAGAAAGAAATATTGGAATTGAAATAAACACTTCAGGATTTAGAAATAGTGTTAAGGAAAGTTATCCATCTATAGAAGTTTTAAGATTATATAAAGAGCTTGGTGGTGAGATAATTACCATAGGATCTGATTCACATAATACTGAAGATGTTTCTAAGGGGTATCTTTTAGCAATTGATATGTTAAAAAATTTAAAATTTGAGAATATTTTTAAATTCGAAAAGCGAAATCCTATTGGCATAAAAATTAAATAATAAGCAAATATAGTTTGATAGGGCAAGTAATTATTTAAAATAACTTGCCTTATTAACTAATATTGATATTAATAAGGAGAGAAGGGGTGCAGATAAATGAAAACAACAAAACTAAAAGAAATAGCTAAGAATGTAAGAATAGATATTATTGAAGCTTTAGCAGCTGCAAAATCAGGACATCCAGGTGGTTCATTATCAGTAACAGACATATTAACAATCTTATATTTTGACAAAATGAATATTGATCCTAAAAATCCTAAAATGGAAGATAGAGATAGATTAGTATTATCAAAAGGACATGTGGCTCCAGCACTTTACTCTGTATTAGCTGAAAGAGGTTATTTTCCAAAAGAAAATTTAGTTAAATTAAGAAAATTTGGTAGTATGCTACAAGGACATCCAGATATGAAATCAACACCAGGGATTGATATGTCAACTGGTTCTTTAGGACAAGGATTATCTGCAGCAAATGGTATGGCTTTAGCAGCTAAACTTGATAAAAAAGATTATAAAGTATATGTAATTCTTGGTGATGGAGAAGTTCAAGAGGGACAAATTTGGGAAGCAGCAATGAGTGCAGCACATTATAAATTAGATAATGTAATAGCAATATTAGATTTTAATGGATTGCAAATAGATGGTTCAAATGAAGAAGTTATGAATATAAACCCAATTGGTGAAAAGTTTTCAGCCTTTGGATGGAATGTAATTAGAATAGATGGGCATAATTTAGAGTCTATAGGTAATGCTATAGATGAGGCAAAAACAATTAAAGGAAAACCTACAATAATAATTGCAAAGACCATAAAAGGTGAAGGGGTATCATTCATGGAAAATAATGTATCATGGCATGGAACAGCTCCAAATGAAGAACAAAGAAAAATGGCTATAGAAGAATTAGAAAGGGGAGAAGTATAATGGGAATAGCAACTAGAGAAGCTTATGGACAAGCTTTGGTGGAGTTAATTGAAAATAAAAATGTAGTAGTTTTAGATGCAGATTTAGCACAGGCTACAAAAACAGTAGCATTTAAAAAAGCCTGCCCCGAAAGATTCTTTGATATGGGTATATCAGAGCAAGACATGATAGCAACTTCAGCTGGATTAGCAGCTAGTGGCAAAATTCCATTTGCTAGTTCATTTGCTATATTTGCAGCAGGAAGAGCTTTTGAACAAATAAGAAATTCAGTATGTTATCCAAAATTAAATGTAAAAATTGCAGCCACTCATGCAGGAGTAACTGTTGGAGAAGATGGAGGAACTCATCAATCAGTTGAGGATATATCATTAATGAGAAGTATACCTAATATGGTTGTATTAAATCCAGCAGATGATGTTGAAGCAAAAGCTATAATACATGCAGCTGCAGAATATTATGGTCCAGTATACATAAGACTTGGAAGAGCCGCAACTCCAACAATTCATAATGAAAACTTTGATTTTAAAATTGGGAAAGGTGAAGTTTTAACTGAAGGAAAAGATGTGGCTATAATTGCAACAGGAATAATGGTAGCTAAAGCATTAGAAGCAGCAAAAAGATTAAAAAGCGAAGGCATAAATGCAACAGTTGTAAATATTTCAACTATAAAACCAATAGATAAAGAACTTATTGTTAAAGTTGCAAAAGAAACAGGTAAAGTGGTAACTGCAGAAGAACATAGTATAATTGGTGGATTAGGTTCAGCAGTTAGTGAAGTATTATCTCAAGAATTCCCTGTAAAGATGAAGTTTATTGGAATAAATGATATGTTTGGGCAATCAGGAACTCCAAATGAATTGTTAAAGTATTATGGTTTAACTGAAGATAACATATTTGAAACTACTAAGAATTTTTGTAAAGAATAATAAAAAAGAGTGAAAAACATTAGGAGGTATTTAAATGTTGGTAGATTACAATAAATTGCAAAATGGTTCAGATATAAGAGGTGTAGCTATTGAAGGAGCTGGAAAGAAAGTTAATCTAACTCCTAATGTTACAAAACTTATAGCTTATGGATTTGTAAGATTATTAGAGAAAAAAATAAATAAAAAAAGTGAAAATCTAAAAATTGCTGTTGGAATGGATTCAAGAATTTCAGGACCATCATTAAAGATGGCCGTAATTGAAGGCTTAAGCAATTTAGGATGTAGTGTATATGATTGTTCAATGGCAACAACTCCAGCAATGTTTATGACAACAGTTTTAGATGACTATAATTGTGATGGTTCTATTATGATTACAGCTAGTCATCTTCCTTATTATTACAATGGATTAAAATTCTTTACAAAAGAAGGCGGATGTGAAAAAGAAGATATAAAGGAAATACTTTTAGAAGCATGTAAAAGTGAAAATGAAGAAAAGATTTATGAAAATAAAGGTAATGTTTTAAAGGTTGACCTTATAAGTGTATATTCAAAAGTATTAGTTGAGATGATTAGAAAAGGAGCTAATTCAAAAGAAAATTATGATAAGCCATTGTTAGGATTTAAAATTGCTGTTGATGCAGGAAATGGAGCTGGTGGATTTTTTGCATATAAAGTGCTAGAGGTTTTAGGTGCGGATGTTAGTTCTAGTCAATTTATTGAGCCAGATGGAACATTCCCAAATCATATTCCAAATCCAGAAAATAAAGAAGCTATGGATTCTATAAGAAATATTGTATTAGTTAATAATGCTGATATAGGTATAATATTTGATACTGATGTGGATAGAGCGGCTATTGTAGATTCAAACGGAATGGAAATAAATAAAAATGCTCTTATAGCTTTAATTTCTTCTATTATTTTAGAGGAACATCCAAAATCAGTTGTAGTAACTGACTCTGTTACTTCAACAGGTCTAGGTGAATTTATTTCTAATTTAGGTGGAGTTCATCATAGATTTAAAAGAGGATATAGAAATGTTATAAATGAAGCAATAAGATTAAATAATGAAGGTAAGGAGTGCTATTTAGCAATTGAAACATCAGGTCATGCAGCTCTTAAAGAAAACTATTTCTTAGATGATGGAGCGTATTTAATAGCTAAAATTTTAATAAAAATAGCTAAACTAAATGCAGAAGGAAAAAAAGTAGAATACTTAATTAAAAACTTAAAGTCACCATGTGAAAGTTCAGATATTAGACTTGAAATAAGAGAAGAAAACTTTAAAGAGTATGGATTAAAAATTGTAGATGATTTAGAAGAGTATGTAAAATCTATAGATGGATTTAGTATTGTAAAAGAAAATTATGAAGGTATTAGAGTGAATTGTGATAAAAATAATGGAGCAGGATGGTTTTTATTAAGATTATCCTTACATGAACCTGTTTTAGCTTTAAATATAGAATCAGATATAAAGGGTGGCACTCAAATTATAATAGATAAATTAATGGACTTTTTAAATAGATATGAAAAGTTAAGTAAAGATAGTCTTAGAAAAGTTGAAGTTGCTTAGTGGACAAAATAGATTAATATAAATAAAAAAGCAGATAGTTAAACTAAAAGAGAACTATCTGTTTTTTTTGTTTAGTTATTTAAATCGAGAAATATAGATACAATTTCTTCTGTGCTATTTGATTCTTTAATTTTCTTTACCATATCTTTATTATCTAATAAAGAATAAAAGTTTTTAAAGAATACTTTTGTTGTAGATATATCTTTAAATTTTAAAGCAAGAATAAGTATTAAATCTATATTTTCTTCACACCAAATTATAGGATTATTTAGCTTTATTATACATATCTTTGGTGATAGAACTAATTCTTCATGAGCATGAGGAATAGTTATACCATTACCAATTATTGTAGAATCCTTTTCTTCTCTATCTAATATATCTTTATAAAATCCTGGTTTAACTATGTTACCATCCTTCTCCATTATCAAAGCATATTTTTTTATTGTATCAAGATAGGATAGCTTTCCATCATCTATAAAACAATAATCAGCTGAAATAATATTATTAATGTTAAAATTATTATTTTGAATTTCTTCTACAATAGAATTATTATTAATTTTATTCTTACTTAAAAATTTTCTTATGTGTGCAACATCAGTTTCATTTATAAAAGTACTTACACATACAACTTTAGGAATTTTTTTAGATAGTGCAATAGTACTAATTATTATATCATTTTCTTCAATAATTTCATCTGTTAAGTATTTTATAGGAATTACTCCTTTTATATCTAATTCAGGAAGTTGTTTTCCTAATCTATTAGCTACCATCTGAGAAGTTCCAATACCACTAGAGCATACTACAATAGCTTTTGTTTTATTATTAAGTCTATCTATTGCAGTTGCAATATGAAGAGCAATATAACCAACTTCATCTTCATTTATAGAAATATTAAATTTCTTTTCAAATATGCTATTACATGACCAAGTAGCTCCAAATACACTTAAATATTCTTCTTTTATTCTTTGAAGTAGAGGATTTCTAAGTTCTAAATTATTTTTAAGTCTCACTATAGTTGGTCTTAAATGAATAACAAGTCCTGTTAATAATATTTTATCCTGAGATAAATCAACTCTAAGAATATCAGATACAAGAGATACTATTTCTTTTGCTAGTTCAACATATATATCATTTTGGGAATTAATTATTGAATTATAATCATCAAAAGAAATATCATGTTGAATTTTTGAGCCTAGCATATGAAGACATATATAAGCAATTTCTTTTTCAGGAATTTCAAGATTTAAAGCTTTGCTTAATTCTTCTACTACCCATTTTGCAATATCATATTCTTTGTTATTTTTAATATCTTCAAAATTATCCTCTTCCATATAAATATTTTTATCAAATTTAATTCTTTCAATAGCTATAGCAATATGAACTATTAAATTTACAAAAGCTTGATCAGTAAAATAATATCCTAATTTTTCTTCAGATTTTTGGATTATACTTTGAATTGCATAAAAATCTAACTTAGGAAAAAACTTTTTTATCTTATTGTAATTTACATAATCTATTCTATAATCAAGTTTGTCCATTTCTACATTATCTATATTATCTGTTTCATCATTTATTTCATGAAATAAGCTCATCATAGCATCTCTAAATACGTTTTCATCCCCTTCAATCCATAATCCTTGATTTTGTTTTCTAATAAGATTCAATTTATGATTTTTTAACCATTTTTCAACATATGATAAGTCTGATAATATGGTATTTTTACTACAATATAAATCATCAGCAAAAAGTTGAATTGTATATGTATATCTATTTTTAAATAGTGTTTTAAGAATGTATTTTTGTCTATATGCAGATGAGTATATGTTATCTAAAACAATATTAAGTTTTTCTTTTAATAATATTCTTTGTTCTTTATCAATGTTTAAGTATATACCTATACTAGGTTTTTTTATAAGTTCAATATTTAAGTCATGAAAATCCATTTCTAATTCTTGAAGATAGTTACGTATAGTTTTTGGACTAACATTTAATTTAGATGAAATTGTTGATACAGTAATGGGTTCATAGTTTTCAATAAGCATAAGCATTATTTGTTTCTTTTTATTTTCTTTAGTATTCATAACTTTTTACCCTCACAAAGAATTATATATATTATTATGATATCATAATAATATATACATATCCTATATAACATTAGTTCACAGATTACCACATTAATATGGAAAAAGCAAATTTTTCAAAAGTAAAATTGTAAAATTAGTTATAATGTTGTAGATAATTATATATTTTTGTATAATAAAATAATAAATATAAAATATTAATTGGAAAGGAAGTTTAATTTATGAATATAGTGGCAGTAATAGCTTGCTTAACTGGAATTGCACATACATATCTAGCAGCAGAATCTTTAGAAAAGCATGCAAAAGCAAAAGGGATTAAAATAAAAGTTGAAACACAAGGTGCAATAGGAATAGAAAACAAAATAACATTAGAAGATATAGAAAAAGCAGATGCAGTTATTTTAACTAACAATATTGAGATAGAAGAAGTTGAAAGATTTGAAGGAAAATATATTTTAAAAGTATCAGTAAAAGATTTAGTGAGAAATCCAGATGAAGTATTACAAAAAGTTCAAGATTATGTTAATTTCCAAAAGTAACACGAAATAAAAGAGGAATTGAAAGCTATTGAAGAATCTGAGATACGGACAGTTAATAACCATTAAATGGGAGTATGAATTTTAAGAAGGCTTGGGATGAAGTCGAATTTTTCCATGAAGTAATAAGATTGTTGCATGAGAATGGCTTTCTAAAGGATAAAATAAGAATTACTTCCAAATGGGTATTTATGAGTTATATTTGTAATGATTTCATGCTAATTAACACTATTATTTTCAAAGAATATATGATAATATATGGGTAACACTCAAGATATTGGGTGAGGTAAAATTCTGATTTTGTGAATGGAGGAAGATTAAAATGAATGTTTTGGTAGTTTATTGTCATCCAAGTAAAAATAGCTTTACAAACATAGTAAAGAATTCATTCATTAAAGGTTTGGAAGATGCTGGGTATACATATACTATATCTGACTTATATGAAGAAGGGTTTAATCCTGTTATGAGCGAGAGTGAATATGTAAGAGAAGGATTTTATAATATTGATATGCCTATTTTGCCAGATGTTTTAAGAGAGCAAAATAGAATAAATGCAT
>JALFQD010000084.1 GCA_022785265.1 Clostridium sp.
TAAAACTATTTTTAGGAAAGTATATCTTAACTACAGTTTCCATATTAAGTACTGAATTTATTTCTATATTTTGTCCAAGCTTATCACATAGCTTTTTGCATAAGTATAATCCAATACCTGTAGATTTATTTATTTTTCTACCATTTTCTCCCGTGAAACCTTTTTCAAATACTCTAGGTAAGTTGTCACTTTCTATTCCTATTCCATTATCTTTTATATAAAGAATAATATTATCTTTATATTCTTCTGAAAATATCTCAATTTCAGCTTTATCTTTTTTAGAATACTTTATACTATTTATTATTATTTGATTTAATATAAATACCATCCATTTTGAATCACTATAAACATTTCTATCTACATCATGAATATTTACTTTTATCCTTTTTGATATAAAGCTCCTTTTATTTTTTAAAATTACTGGATTTATAATTTTTTGAAGGTTTACAGGTTTTATGATATAGTCTTTTTCTACATTATTACTTCTTGCATAAAATAATGCTTGCTCAACAAAATACTCAACTTTTTCTATTTCTTCATTTATGTTTTTAGTTACTTCACTTGGATTATTTTCTACTATCATCTTACTCACTGCTATAGGAGTCTTTATTTCATGTATCCATAGTTCTATGTATTCTTTATATTCTTCATTTGCAAATTTATACTCATTAACATGTTCAGCCATTGATTTTTCAATTTCTTTTAAAGTATTTATTAAAATTTTTCCTTCTAAAAAATCTGCTTTATCTATAATTTCTGGAATTAAATATTTTTTATCTAAATTTTCTAGATTTTTTGTTAAATTATTATAAAAATTTTTCTTCTTTAAATATTCAATAAAAACTATTAAAAAATAAGAAAAAAGTATACTTATAGGAATATATATCTTTATCAATGTATTAATATAATAAGGCATTAAAAATATTTCAATAGTAATTATAGCTAAAATAATTATTATAAAACTTATTATTTTTTCTTTTAAAAATTCACTTAATCTCATTTTAAAATGTATCCTTGCCCTCTTTTAGTTTCTATGATATCTTTTAAATCTATGTCTTGTAATTTTTTTCTTAATCTATTTATGTTTACAGTAAGAGTATTATCATCAACAAACATCTCGCCCTCCCATAGATATGTCATTATTTCATCTCTTGAAACAATTTTATTTCTTTTAGATACAAGATAATATAGTATTTTAAATTCATTTTTTGTAAGTTCAATTTCTTTATTTTCTTTTTCTATTGTACTTTTTGATGTATTTAAAATAAATTCATTGCAGTTTATTTTATCACTTCCTGATTTATTTACTCTTTTTAAAATAGAAGCTATTCTTGCTAAAAGTATTTGTGAGTTAAAAGGCTTTGCAACAAAATCATCTGCACCATAATTAATGCTTATAAGCTCATCAAGTTCTGTATCTCTGCTTGTTATAATTATTATAGGAATATCTGATGTTTTTCTTATCTCTTTACATATATACTGTCCATCAGAATTTGGAAGATTAATATCTAAGAGAATTAAATCACATTTAGATTTTAAAATTTCTGAAATAGTATTATCAAATTTATCCATATATTTTATACTATAGCCATTATTGCCTAAAAATATACCTAATTCATTTCTTAATTTTTCATCATCTTCAACAATTAAAATACTATTCATAACTAACACCTCAAATCATTTACTAATACCTCTTTCATAATACAATCTTTTTAAAAAAAATGCCACTAATCACAAAGTATGATTAGTGACATAACTTTAAATTTTATGTAAATCCTACTAACTTCAGCTTATTACTTTTTGTTTGAAATAAAACCAAAGCTTCCTCCACAAAATCCACCTATTATATGAGTAATATGTGATATATTATCATTGCTTATTGCCCCTTGTACAATTTCACTTCCTATGTAAGCAACTCCAACTAAAATAAGAGTTAAGGGTATTTTTTGTTCTGTCATTCCTGTAATTGAAGAAAGTAATATAAGCATAAATACTATTCCACTTGCCCCTAATAATCCAGTATTAAAAAATACTATGTTAAATACTCCTGTTATAAAAGCTGTAAATAAAATCATTATTAATAACTTCTTGCTTCCATACTTTTCTTCAATCATAGGTCCTATTACTAAAATTAAAAGAATATTTCCTATGAAATGTTCCCAGTTAGCATGTCCTAGTACATGACCAAACAATCTTACATAAAATAATGGTGATAACATCGACCCTCTATATACACTAAAAAATAGGCTATTCGTTATTCCTCCTGTAATATAGTTTAAAATAAGAGCAAAAAAAGATATAAAGACAAAAGTAAGTATTACTGGTGAATTATAACTTATCTTTTTTAAATATTTTCCCATAAAATCCTCCTCAATGACTTTTTTCTCATTATACCATATTTTTACTTAATATTATAAGATAAATATACTTAATTTTAACTTTATCATCAAAGTATTTCATAAGTAAATATTATCTTATGAGAAAGTTTAAAGAAGATACAAAAATGACTCTTCATAATTATATACTTCAAAAAAGACTTTTGTATGCAAGGGATTTAATACAAAATGGAACCCCTATTACAAAAGCCTCAATTGAATGT
>JALFQD010000244.1 GCA_022785265.1 Clostridium sp.
GTACCTATTCTTACTCCTGAAGTTACAAATGGACTTCTTGTTTCATTTGGAACTGTATTTTTATTTAATGTAATTCCAACTCTATCTAATAAGTTTTCAGTTTCCTTTCCTGTAACTTCTTTATTATGTAAATCAACTAAGAATACATGGTTGTCTGTTCCTCCAGAAACTATATTAAAGTCTCTCTTAACTAACTCTTCTGCTAATCTCTTACAGTTTTTAACAACTTGAGCTCCATATTCTTTAAAGCTTGGCTCTAATGCTTCCTTAAAGCATACAGCTTTAGCAGCTATTATGTGCATTAATGGACCACCTTGCATTCCTGGGAATATGTTTTTATCTATAAGCTTTGCATATTTTTCTTTGCAAAGTATAAGTCCTCCTCTTGGTCCTCTTAATGTCTTATGAGTAGTTGAAGTTACAAAATCAGCATAAGGTACTGGTGATGGATGAACTCCAGCTGCTACAAGTCCTGCTATGTGAGCCATATCAACCATTAAAAGTGCTCCTACTTCATCAGCAATTTCTCTTAATTTTGGGAAATCAATAATTCTTGAATATGCACTAGCACCTGCTACAATTAGCTTTGGTTTATTTTCTAAAGCTATTTTTCTTACATTATCATAATCTATCACTTCTGTTTCTTTATCAACTCCATAAGAAACGAAGTTAAATAATCTTCCAGAGAAGTTAACTGGTGAACCATGAGTTAAGTGTCCTCCATGACTTAAATCCATTCCTAAAACAGTATCTCCTGGTTCAAGAACTGAAAAATAAACTGCCATGTTAGCTTGAGAACCTGAATGAGGTTGTACATTTGCATGTTCTGCTCCAAAAAGTTCTTTAGCTCTATCTATTGCTATTTGCTCAATTTCATCTACAACATGACAACCACCATAATATCTCTTTCCTGGATATCCTTCAGCATATTTATTTGTTAGATAAGAACCCATAGCTTCCATAACAGCTTTACTTACTATATTTTCAGAAGCAATAAGTTCTATTCCATCTTGTTGTCTTTTTAATTCCTTGTTTATAAGATCATAAATTTCTTTATCATCTCTTTTTACATTATCAAAATTCATTATTTATCACCTCTTATTTAATAATTTATTCTAATTATAAAGTTTATTAAATAATTTATCAACTTATTTTCTATTGTATTTTAGCAATAATTCCATATTTTTTAATGTTATCAGAAAATTATAGTTAAAAATTACTTCTCAAGCTAATAATAAAGTTTAATAATAATATTCATTCTGTCTTCTTTATTAATAATTTTATGATATAATGACTAATAGAATTTTGTAAGGAGTGATACTTATGGATGTAAATAAACTTCTTCAAGTTTCAGCCTTTGCAGGTCAAATACTTCTTGAAAGTGGTGCTGAAACCTATAGAGTTGAAGAAACAATAGATAAAATATGCCTAGCTTTTGGAGTTAAACAGACAGATAGTTTTGCAACTCCTACTGGTATTTTTGTATCTATTACTTATAAAGAACAAATTTACTCAACTGTAAAAAGAATTACAAATAGAGGAGTTGATTTAAATAAAGTTGATAAAATAAATGATTTATCTAGAAGGCTTCAAAAAAAACCTATGTATTTAGATGAGCTTTACAATACTTTATTAAAAATTAACAGAGGAGATAATTATAAAACCTTTTATAGCTACATATCCTCCGCTCTTGTTGCTGGAGGCTTTTCATCACTTTATGGTGGTGATTTTAATGATTTTATTGCCTCTTTTATAATAGGCTTTGGAATAAATTATATTTTATTAAAATCAAAAAAGCTTCTTTTAAATTCCTTTTTCACAAATTGTGTTGGAGGAGGATTGACTGCTTTACTAGCTTTAATTTTTAAATCTTTAGGTTTAGTACATAATTTAGATAAGACAATTATAGGTGCTATAATGCTTCTTGTTCCTGGGATTGCCATAACAAATGCTATAAGAGACATTATTGCTGGAGATTATTTAGCAGGCATTACAAGAGGCTCTGAGGCATTTTTAATAGCTGTTTCTATAGCTGTTGGAACTGGTGTAGTTATAAGCTTTTGGATTAATGTTTTGGGAGGTACAATTTAATGAATTTAATTCGTGAGAGCATTTTTTCAATTGTTGGATGCTTTGGGTTTGGAATGTTATTTAATATTAAGGGTAAAAAGCTTTTATTTGCTTCTTTAGGAGGAGGATTAAGCTGGTTTGTATATTCTTTATGTTTAAATAATAATATTTCTGAAATAAGTTCATTACTTATTTCATCAATAATATTTAGTATATACTCTGAAATTATGGCAAGAATTTTAAAGACTCCAGTAACATCACTTGTAATATGTGCTCTTCTTCCATTAGTTCCTGGAGCTGGTATGTATTATACAATGTATGATGTAGTTACAGGAAATATTTCCTCCTCTATTTCTACTGGATTAAATACTATTGCAAGTGCTGGAACTCTTGCACTTGGGGTTATCTTAGTAACTACTATAACTAGAATAATTACAAAAAAAAGACTTCAGCAATAATAACGCTGAAGCTTTTTTAATTTATTTAATCTACACTTTTATTATTTTTGATGTGCTTATGGTTTTTAATATGCTTACTGCAATAAGCATGCTTTCCATCACACTCTCCACAATATCTAAAATCCATATCAGGGTCATCAATATCTGTAATTCCACATACTGTACATTTGTGGGTATATGGCTTTTTATTAGCATTCATTTTCTTTTTATAATCTTTCATTCTTATAACATTATTTTTTCTTGCTTTTCTTTCTTTTACTGTTGATGGTCCAAAAAATATTAAATAATTTATTACTGGTACAAATGTTAAAATTACTCCTAAGAATGAACCATTTATTAAAAATTCTACTGCTTGAAGTATTATTATAGCCCAGTTTATATAAAGCATTATCTTTGCCTTTATTGGAAGTATAAAGAACAATAAAAATGTAGCATCAGGACAAAGAGTTGCATAGGCTAAATATAAGGAAATACTAAATCCTGGTATTGAAAGGACATTAGTCATAACTATATCTGGAATTCCAGTAAGCATACAAGCTATTATTGTTAAAAAATATCCTATAAAAAAATATACATTAAACTTAAAGCTTCCCCAATAATTTTCAAGAGCCATTCCTATTGCATACATAAAATATAAATTTAAAATTACTAAAATGCTATTTCCTCCACCTGGAACAAATACAAAGGTTATAAGCCGTTGCATAAAACTTATAAAAAGTTATAAATATATAAATTTTACTTTGTTTCCTTCTTCATAAAGCTCTATTTTGAAATAGTAAATTACTATTTCTACTCTAGTTTGGTGTAGCTCTCCAAAGGCTTAAATTCGGGTA
>JALFQD010000245.1 GCA_022785265.1 Clostridium sp.
GATAGCTTTGATATATTTATGGAATTTAAAAATTGTTGTTCATTATTATTAATATTATTAAAACTAATCCAATGACTATAAACATATTTAACAATTGTATTTTTATCTGCATCATTTTTATTTACACGTTTATATGCTACATTTATAAGTATTTTTTCATTATAAGTTAACACAATAATCATAGGATATGGTATTGTTCTTTGTATAATTTCACATATCCTTTCATATTTAATATCATTAATTAAATTTACTTCAAGTATTTCTATTTCATCATAATTTAATTCATAATTATTAAATGATGGTACATTTAAATATTCTTCTTTTAATGAATACTTAATAGTTATTTTTTCTATATCATTTTTAAATATTTCTTTATCTAAAGAACTCATTGTAGCATTTTCATAAAATAATTTTTTAAATACTGTTTTATCAATTTTGCAGTTTTCTGGTATATTCATATATCCATATAAGCTATTATCCATATAATTCACCTACTTAATTACAATAAATGAAACAAGTTCAAAATCATCAATACCTTTAAATAAACTCTTTTGAATCATGGTACCACCTTTACTAAATAATGAGGCAATACCTTTCTCTTCTTTTTTACCAATTATATTATCTATTGCATTTTCAAGAAGTTTAGAATACTTCCTCATATCTTTGCCATTATTTGTTTCTTTGTTAAATACTTCTACTATGTCATTTAATACTTCATTTTTATCACAACATAATTTCTTATAAATATCCAATATCTTTTTGGCATGAATATAATTGTATTTAACAGTTCCATCCTCATAAACATAAGCCATATAATATTCTTTTAGGGAATTGCTTTCTTCTGATTTTGATGAGGCATTATTAACCTGTCTTAATGTAAAAATAACACCAGGCTTAATTAAATCATTCATATCATTATCTGTATTTTTAACAACAGCATACATTCCAAAAGGAGCTTTTTCTAATTCTTCTCTATGTATTTTCATATATTCCATTAAGTCCATCTTAAAATCATTCATTGTTAAATCTGTAATAGATATTCCTCCTGAAATATCCTCTAGGTCAACAACTTCTTCTTGCAATTTTTTTAATTGCTTTTTTCTATATTCCAAATCATGCATTTGTGATTTTCCATCGTCTTCTATTATGTTTTCTTCTCCAGTTGCAGAAACATCTAATAATACCATTCTTCCAGTTACTCTTGCTTCCAAATTGATATACTCGTCAAGTTCCATGTTGGGCCAGAAATTAACAAGTTGTATAACATCATTTTGAGAGCCTATTCTGTCTATTCTACCAAATCTCTGGATTATTCTAACTGGATTCCAATGGATATCATAGTTAATAAGATAATCACAATCTTGCAAGTTCTGTCCTTCAGAAATACAATCTGTTGCAATTAGTACATCAATTTCTTCTTTTGTATCATCTGCATAAATATTTCTTTCTTTTGATATTGGTGAGAAATTTATAAGTATTGAATTTAAATCTTTCTTTTTAATATTCTTTAATGTACACTTATTTTCTCCACTACCTGTAACTAATGCAGTATTTATATTAAATTCTTTCATTAACCATTCTGATATATCATCAAATAGATACTTAGCTGTATCTGCAAAAGCTGAAAATATAATTATCTTTTTATTGTTATTATTAATTGGGTGATTAATCTTGTTTGCAATTATTTCTTTAAGTTTAATTAGTTTAGCATCTCTTTCATTTACTACCTTTTTTGCATCTATAAGAAGTTCTTCTAATTTTCTTTGGTCATCTAATAAATCTTGTTTCCATCTTATTAAATCCATATCTTGAATTAATACCTTGACCTTATTACCTACTAAAGAATCTTCTAAGATAGGGTCATCTATTTCAATATCTCCAATATTTAAATTAGCATCATACTCAAATTGTTTTTTATCTATTTTATCTAGTACATAATCAATTTGTTTAAGTAATTTTGCTACAGTAATTCCAAAAGAGTTTATTGAACTTTCCATTCTCTTTAGTATGTTTACTCTCATTAAATTAACAAGACTTTGTTCTCTATCTACTTGCTTAAATATTGATTTACCACCCTTTACTAATATGTCATATTTCTTGTCATACTCTTTTCTTTTTTCTGGTAAAACATATTTAAGTGGTGAATATGTAGCAAGATTAAGATTTTTTATTATTTTATTTACATATTGTAATTTAGGAAATTTATTAAGTGAATCTATTTCTGATTTCACATTTATAGGCTTTAATCTTTTTGGAAACTTTCCTATCTCATTTATATTGTAATATTTTTCAATATGCTTTCTTGACCTTGCAATTGTTACAGCATCTAATAACTTGAAATAATCCATATTCATCATTTCTATAAAATTATCAATTGTTCTCTCATCTTCTTCAAGATTAGTCCATCTATTAAAAATTAATTGAGCTTTTCTTAAAGTTAATTCTATGCTATCAATACCATCTTCTTCAAAGGCATCATCTTTACACTCAGTAATAAAATTAATTTGATTTTTCAAGTCATTCATTCTATTATTTACTGGAGTGGCAGATAACATTAATATTTTTGTTTCAGCACCACTTCTTATAACATCATTTAATAACTTTGAATATCTTGTTACTTTGTTATTTCTAGCATTATTGTTTCTAAAATTGTGTGATTCATCTATAACTACAAGGTCATAGTTGCTCCAATTTAATGTTTCTAAATTAATTTCTCCTGAATATCCACTTTCTCTTGATAAATCAGTATGATTTAATACATCATAGTTAAACCTATCCTTTAATAAAATATTTCGTTTATCATTTTGAGTATATATTGTCCAGTTTTCCCTTAACTTTTTAGGAGTTAAAACAAGCACTCTGTAATTTCTTAATTCATAATATTTTATTACTGCTAAAGCAGAAAAAGTCTTACCAAGCCCTACTGAATCAGCTAAAATGCATCCTCTATGTTTCTCTAATTTATCAATAACTCCAATTACACCATCCTTCTGAAATTTATATAACTTATTCCAAATAACAGTTTCTTTAAATCCTATTTTAGTTTTAACAATATTCTCTTCAGTTAATTCTCCAAGATAGTCTTTAAAAATATTATATAATGTCACAAAGTATATAAATTGTGGAGTATTTTCTTTATAAACATTTTTCATATGTTCTAACATTTTAGCCTTAACATCTTCTACTAAAGAATTATTATTCCATAGCTCGTTAAAACTTTCAAGAAACTGCTTTGTATATTCTTTACCATACATACACATATTCATATCTATTCTGCTTGACGAAGAAAATCCTAATCCATCTGTTGTAAAATCTACACTTCCATTAATTGAAACATTTTCATCAGTATCTTCATTTTCAATATATATAAGACGTTGCTGTGCTGGATTAGGTTTTCTTAAAGATTTAATTTCAACTTTTTTCTTTATCCACTCGGCACATTCCTTAGATATTCTTGACTGATTCATTTCATTTCTCAATTTTATTTCAAATTCAGTACCAGTAATATTTTTTTCTGATTTATTATCAATATAATACTCTTTAACCTTTTCCTTATTCTTAACAAATGTTGGTTCTGTAAAGAGAAATCTCAAACTATCAATTTTACTTAATTCACTTTTTAATTCTTTATAAGCATATATAGAAAAATAGGCAGAAATTATAGATAATTTAGAATTAAGCTTTATTTCATTTTTTAATTCATCCCCAACTCTTCTATTACTCTTATTATCTAGCATCTTAGGTTGCTTCATTTTTATACCTCTTATTATATTTTTCCTTAAATTATATTTTTCTACATTAGTTGCTTTAATTCCTCTTTATTCCATAATATTTTGTTAGGTTAAATTTAGATATAAAAATAATGCGTTTTAAATGCGTTTTTTTACATAAAACGCATTTAGAACGCAATTATTTTATTTAAATATTCAAGTTCTCAAAGTTTGATGTGATTTTGTTTCATTTGAATTTATTTTCTATACTCTTAAATTTAGAAAATGTAGATTTTTACAATAATTATTTTTCATTTCATAAATTTTTAGTAACAATCCAGTACCAACTATTTTTTCAGCATTGTGTGTAGTTCCAATAGCTTACATTTTATTAAACTACTCAAAGAATAATTGTCTATTGCTCTAATTCATCTAATGAAATTATAAGCTGAATAAAGGAATCTGGTAACTGGAAGTTTTGTTTTACCAGCCTATAGTAATATCCTCTTCATGTTATTACTGTTTAGCCTCTCCAAATATTTTGAATTTCTGGAATATCAATTTCATTCCATTGTTCTTTCCATAACTGAAAATATGGAATATCATTAGAAGCTGGTTCTGGATCACACTTATCAATTTTCACAACTGATGGTAAAACAACTGCATCTCCTATCAATAAACATTCTCCTGCCTTTAATGATGGCATTTTGTCTATTAATCCACCTAAAGTATCTGGCAATAATCTCTTGACATAATTTTGATCAACAGGATTTGTAAGTCTCAATGCCAAAAAATTATTACATTGTGAAAATATAGTTTCAGATATTTCTGATGGTCTTTGACTTGCTAACAGTAAAGAAACACCATATTTCCTACCTTCTTTAGCAATTCTTTCAATAGATTCTTTTGATGCTCTATATTTCGCCATGTCGCTATTTGGAACATATTTATGGGCTTCTTCATAAACCAGTAAAATTGGAGTATCATTTATTTCTTCCTTAGCATCTTTAATTCGTTTATAATAATAACCAAATTCAAATAAAATTCTAGAAATAAGCGAAACTGTAATACTCAACACTTCAAAAGGTATTCCACTTAGGTCAATTACTGTAATGTTTGATTTTTTTTCTCTATAACCAATTAATTGTTTCAAGGTACTTTCTAGTGTAGCCTTTTTGGATTTTTCTCCAATCAAAAATTCCAAACGCCTATCACTCATCTTATTTTCTAATCTACTAACAAAATTAGAGAGTTGTCCAAACAAAGGTCCCTGTTTTAATTTCTCATTAGCTCCTAGAACTTTCTCTTCATTCTTATCCCTGACAAATTTATATACTTCATCAATATCAAAAAATAACGGCGAGTCAAAGTGTATTTTTTCTCGCTTATCATCTGAACCATTGAAATGTTTTCTTCTACTTTTAACTACAGCTTCCTTAAAAACATTTCTCTGATTATGATCATTAGCTTCTGTATCAATAAAGAGTTCTTGTAATTCATCGCTGTTTAATAACCAATATGGCAATACAAGATTAGATATATCTATACAATTTGCTTTAGGAAAAGCTGCTTTATACTCAGAATGAATATCAAAAATTACAATATGAGAATTATTTAATCCTTCATACTTACCATTCTTAGAACTTATAGCATTTTGAAGTATTTTTGCGACTGAATGAGATTTTCCCGAACCAGTTGAACCAACAATGGCAATATGTTTATTAAAAAATTTATCACCGTCTACAGGTACTACTATCTCAGGATTAGATGCCAATGACGAAAAGAAAAACTTTTTTTCATCTTTTATAGATTCTTCAAAAATATTCTTAATATCCTCTGATGTTGCAGGCTCTACTTTTTTAGGTGGAATAGCAATAGTATCTCCCCCTCTTTCAAACTTTCCATCCTTTAGTAATCCAAGTGGATTTGCTTCTAAAATATATTTTCTAGTTGCATTTCCATTTACATCAGTTCCAACTTCTATCATAAAATTTTCTATCATTGCCATCAAAATAGCGTTTTCATTATCACATATTCTTAGATATGAACCTACCTTAAGCTTTTCCTCTGCAATTTGAAAATCTTCTAAATCATCTACCGAAATCTTTACTTTGTCAGGGTGAACCGAAATCACCTCTGCATTTATATATACATTCTCCATATTATATTTCTCCTATACCATTTTTTCTATACTTTTCGTTGTTTGAATTTGAATCATATTTATCTCAGCTCTGTCACTTTTAAAATATGGTTTATCCAAATAAAAAAGATATATTTCTTTTTTCAATTTTGCAATTTCTAATGTTGCTTTGACTTGCTCAATTTCAGAGATTATTTTTATTTTTTCTCCATTTTGAAGATTAGGATTTCTCGTTAACGACTGAGCACAAAAATCTGCTCCTAAGAAATCGTAACCATCACATAAACCTGTTCCTTGTTTCCACAATAATTTCTTAATTTTAACTAATCTGTCAGCATCAATACCTTGTAAGAAAACATAAGGACAAAACGGACTTTTCTCTCTCTTCGAAAGTTTACTCCAATTTTTTCCAATTTTATTAATAACTTTTACAATATCTATATCTGTTATACTTGTATCACATTCAACTAAAAAGAACCTTGAAGCTGGTGATATATTTGTTTTAGTAAAATACTCTGTTTTAATCTTCTTACAAAACTCATTTTCACCTTTAAATTGTAAGAACCATTTTTCAAATAACATCTCTTTATTGTTAATTTTTTCGATAAAATCCTTTCTAGTAATTTTTCTATTAGTGACACTCTCTTGAGTTGCTAAAGCTTTTACAAGTCTTAATGCATTATTATAATAATATAATTCTGCTTCTATCTGAGAACAAGAAAACTGCTTACAAAGTTTATTAATAACTTTATTTTCAAGTTCATCAAAATCTTCTGCATAAATATTAATTTCCAACAAACTAATAAATTTATCAAGTTGTTCATCAGTTGCTTTATATTCTTCGTATAAATGATGCAATATACCTTCTTCTTTAAATGAAAGAATATTCTCCTTTAAAAATTTTATATCTATTGGTAACTTTAATTTGTTGTGTCCTGATTGATATTTACCATAAAGCATATATTTAATAAATTTCTTTTTTGGAATTCTATTCATATAATCCTTAAACATCCAACGAATAGGTTTTGCAATAACAGAATGATTGTATTCTGTCTTGACATAATATTTACATTGAATAGCCTTTGTATCAATACCATCAGAGATATCTACATCCTCTATTCCTTCAATAGTAACAACATCATTATTATTAGATTCTAACAACTTCAAGATAAAAAAATCAAACTGATAATAATAACCTTTAATTGTATCTATTTGGTGTTAGTATAAAATAGTGGACATGATAACTCGAACTAAGTAAAATAATATTTAGTTAAGAAAGGATGTGTCCTAATGGGTAAAGGAAAGAGATATACACAAGAATACAAGGATATGATAGTTGATTTATATAAGTCAGGAATGACTTTAGTGGAATTAAGCAAAGAATATAATATTGCAAGATCTACACTGAATGGTTGGATTGATAAGAAAAAAGAAATTAAAGTTTCTGATGATGAAATAATGACTAAGCAAGAAATAATGGATATGAAGAAAGAAATGGCTAGAATTAAGGAGGAGAATGAAATATTAAAAAAAGCTATGGCCATATTTGCAACCAAAAGGTAGATATAGTAGTTTCTATAATTGAAACACATAAAAAAGAGTTTGGTATTGCTAGAATGTGTGAAGTGCTTGGTATTGCTAGGTCTAGTTATTATAAGGCTTTAACAAAATCCGAAACGCCAAGGGCTAAGGAAAAAGAAGAACTAAAAGATGTTATCCACAGAATATATGATGAAAGCAAAGGCAGATATGGCTCACCAAAAATCCATAAAATTTTAACAGAAAAAGAAGGCTATAAAATTAGCGAAAAACGTGTTCAAAAATTAATGCGTGAAATGAATTTATATTCAATAACTGTAAAAAAATACAAACATTATTCCAACAAGAAAGTTGTAGAAGGATTAGAAAACGTTTTAAAAAGAGATTTTTCAACTAAAACCATAAATGAAAAGTGGGTTGGCGATATTACATATATTCACACTCTCAAAGATGGTTGGACTTATTTAGCCTCAGTTTTAGATCTTTACAGCAAAAAAATAATCGGCTATGCCTACGGTAAATCAATGGATAATTCACTTGTATTAAAAGCATTAACAAATGCCTATGAGTCTCAAAAGCCTTCAGAAGGCGTTATATTTCATACTGACCTTGGATCACAATATACTAGCAATGACATGAGAAAGGAATGCTCTAAGCTTAAGATAAGGCAGTCATTTAGTAAGAAAGGCTGTCCTTATGATAATGCTTGTATTGAGTCTTTTCATGCAGCTTTAAAGAAAGAAGAAGTTTATACCACAAAGTATTCTGACTATAATTCTGCCAAAATAGCTATTTTTAAATATATAGAAGGTTGGTATAACACAAGAAGAATTCACTCATCTATTAATTATATGACTCCAAATGAGTGCGAAAGATTAGCAAGGAGTAAAACTGTATAAAAAGTTCGAAAAAATGTGTTTACTATATTGACATAGATCCAATTGCATCTCGTGTATTAGCCATTTTTCCTCATCTCTCATCAAATAAATTAACTTAGTAAGTCGCAAATATTATGCTATAACATTAATTTCATTAATGTTTTTTTCATATTTTACCACAATATAATTCGTCGCTTTTTTCGTCGCTTTTTTAACGACGAATTAGTTTAATCTATACATTTTTCCTTTTGTTTTACCATTATCAACAAGTTTACCAAGGACAACTAATTCTTTTAATAATTCTTTTGTTCTAGTATCTTTAAGTCCTAGGTTTTCTGCAACTTCTGAAGTTTTATGCCATTCTCTGTCTGACATTAATTTCAGAATTATAGAATACTGCTCAGCTTTCTTCTTTGATAATTTATTCGTCGCTTTTTCATTTAATTCAATTATTTCTTCTCCACAATTTAAAAACATTGGATGAATTGGAATTTTTATTCTCATAGCTCGTCTATCTTTATCTGTGAAAAACTCTGCTCTAGGGGAACCATTCTTTTTAAGTTCTTCTTGTATTGTTGGTATTCCAGACGAATGACCTTCTGACAAATCTAATTCCTTTAAAAATTCTCCAAGTCGTCTATTACGATAATATCGTGAAACAAACCTCTTTCCTTCCGCTATTGTTCTTTCAGAAATTGACCTATCGATCCCTGGAAAGTTCATAATATTAATGCAATCTGGCTCTATTTCTATTGTAATGGGTTCATACGACATATAATCTCTGTGATAAAATGCATTAACTACTGCCTCTTCTATTGCCTGATATGGATAATTGAATATTCTAAGAGCCTCCATTTGGTTTGGAATCTTAATCACCTTTTCACGAATAACCAAGTTACGAAAACGTTCCATTGTAGCCTGAATCATCTGTGGTACCGAACCAGTAATATTAGGAAAATCTTCACTCATACTTGGATTCTCTACACTTCCCTTTGGGAATGATATCATCTGCACATAAGTATATCCGAAAAATTTCTCTGGATGTTCACAAAACATCATAATTGCAACATTCTGAATATATCTTAATTCTGGCGGTCCTATCAAAAGCTGCATATCTTCAAGAATTTCTTCAACACCACGTTCTCTTACCTGTTTGGCCAATTTACTTCCAGTCTTACGTAAGTGGTCTTCCAATAAAAGTGTTGAAATATCATCAAATGTTGCTTTATGATTTGCTCTACAATCAAATGGTGTTTGATCTGACATATTGATTAGTTCTCTCTCCTGCTCCAGATTTGCTTTAACAGAGCTGGTTAGATAACGAATATAATAATTATATTTTTTATCCTTTTTACTTGTCACATACTCTGGTGACTTATATGGTCGCTGTTGTCCTGCTCTTGCAACAATAACAAGAATCCATTTTCCATCTACTTCTGCAGGTACAACTTGTGGAAAATATGGAGGAGAAATCGTATTATTGTATCCTAACATTTCTTTTTGAATCTTATCCAACATATATTCTGGCAAACCCTTTACTGGACGCACTGCAACACCATTATTTTCTTCAACTCCAACAACAATATAGCCCCCGCCATCGTTATTATAATCATTTGCAAATGCACAGACACTATGATAGATGTCATCTGGATTCCAGCCTGTCTTAAACTCTATACGGTCTGATTCTATTTTCCTTTTGTTTAATAAATCTTCTACACTTATTTCAAGTTCCATAGTGTCAACTCCAATCCTGTTATCAAACATTCAATATGTTACTGATTTTTATTTACTCTTTAATGAATTTTTTATCTTCCTCATTATTAGTAGATAATCCACATATAAATTCTTTACATTTACTACTTTCTTTGTGTTAAGTGAATAGTATTAATCAGCATAATTTTCATTAATAAATCTTTTATAGAACAAAAAATTTAATAAATTTACGGAAACAAAATTATAATTAAAAGGTGGTTTATATCATAAATGTTTAAGAATATGTTACTACAAAATCCAAAAAAACGCTAGAAAAAGTGATAATTTTATCTACTACTTGCTTAAATAGTTTAATAAAATATCAATTTTTTTCAACAGTTTCTTTTCCTTGAAGCACAAGCATTGCAAGGGCTACTAAAACAATGATTAATCCTATAATAGATAGTACTGTAGGCATTTCATCAAAGAATATCACTCCAAATACCATTGCTGCTACTGGTTCACAGGAGCAGAGTATGGAAGCTTTCCCTGCGTCCATATGATTTAGTGCTACTGTATAAAAAACATAAGGAAAGACTGCTGTACATAGTGAATGTATTATCATAAAAGGTGCATGAGTAATAGGTGATACTGCAAGGAATTTAAAAATATGACTCCATTGAGTGAAAGGAAGTAAAACAATTGCAATTACTGTCATGCTATAAAAAGTAATTGTAATTGCTGGATAGCCACGTTTTATACCAATCTTTGAAAATATGCTATATAGTGCATAAAAAAAAGCTCCAGCACCTCCAATTAAAATACCAATTCCAGACCATTTCAAACCTGAATTACTTTCTAAAACACCACTTGTTAATACACATCCGATAATTGCCATAATAACACTTATTATCTTTTTTGCTGTAATAGATTCTCCAAAAAGAAAAAAGGCAAATATCATTACAAAAATTGGAGATAAGCTTAATAATACAGCAGACAATGATAGTGTAAGTTCATTGATTGCAAAGTTATAACAAATATTTAAGCCAAGAGTTCCTAGTATTCCTGAACACACACAAATCCAAATATCTTTTAATTTAATTTTAAAATATTCTGCATGAAAACATGCCATCCATATTCCAAGAATAATTACTGCAAAAATAATCCTTGATGAAATAATAGTTGTACTATTCATTGTTTTACTTAAGTCTCTAACAAAAATTCCTAAAGAGCCAAAACAAATGCCCGATAAAATCGGAAGAATCGAATATATTTTTTTCATAAGTTTACTAATAAAATTTTTATCTGTAACATAATTATACATAATTCACCTTCATAATTCCCACTCCTACCATTTGAATCTTAAGATCTAAATCATTACAGTATACACAAATATTAATATCTTTTCAATAGTTTTATTCTATTATTTGAAATTATGCTTAAATCACTATGCTTCTAATTCTATTTTAATTAGATAATTTTTAATACAGTCTTCTCAAAATCGGTCAATGAATATATAATTTTTTATATTAACCGACACGGTTAATAAGGAGGCTGTTATGAACGATAAATTTTTTAATCTTCCAATAGAAAAACAGGAACGTATTATTAATGCTGCATACAAAGTATTTTCACAAAATAGCTACAAGAAAGCACCTATGTCAGAAATTGCAGACGAATGTTGTGTATCCAAAGCACTTCTTTTTCATTACTTTGTAAACAAAAAGGAGCTTTACTTATATTTATGGAATAATGCTATGGAAATGACACGAAAAGCAATTACAGAATACAAGACTTTGGAAACAAACGATTTCTTTGAAATGTTAAAGAGAAGCCTTTTGGCAAAATGCTCTCTTATGAAAAAATATCCTCATATTTACGCATTTTCATTAAGGGCATATTATGAAAATGCTCCAGAAATAAAAGAAGCGATTGAAGAAAGCTATGGGAATGCTTGTAAGTCAAGTGAGCAGAGGGTGTTTGATAATATAGATATATCCTCTCTACGAAAAGATATTGATTTACAAATGATGTACTCAGAAATTTATTATGCTTTTGATGGTTATATGTTAAGCAAATATCGTTCTGGAAACATAGTTCCTGATGAAATAGAAAAAGAAATAATGAGCCTAATAGATTTTTGGAGAATAATTTATACTAAGGGGGACAGGTAAGGTAAAAAAATATTGCATAGATTGGTCAAAAAAGACAGGATATCCGCTCCATTATATAAAGAATGTAAAACACTTTGCGAATGGAGATAATTCAGAACAGGTAAACTCTGAAATTGAGCTTTTCATTAAAAATATAACTAGTTAAGGGAGAAGATAAAAATGCTTCAATTTGATGAATATGGAAACAAAGAAAAACCAACGATATTGATGTTACATGGGGCCGGTGCTCTTGATACATTCAGTCAGCAATATTGCTTTTCTGAACAATATCATCTTGTAGTGCCACATCTTCCTGGTGCAGGAAAAGCTGCATCTGAAGTTTATGAGCCAGAAAAGACAAAACAGGATCTTTATGAACTAATTTTTAGTCTGCATAAAGACAAGATTGGTGTCATTGGACATTCCCTTGGAGGGCAGATTGCGATAATGTTAGTAAGTGAGCATCCAGAATTATTTTACTTTGCTGTTTTTCTTAGTGCATGGGTAAATCCAAATCCTGGTACGATTAAAATGTGCTGTAGCTTATCTGGAATGGCTGCAAAAATGCTTCATTGTAATTGGCTTGTGCGTTTGCAGGGAAAGTATTGGAATTACACAGCTGAACAAACAAAATATATGGTTGAATATTCAAAAAGAATTACACCACAGGTATATCGTTATTTTTTTGCCAATACTTTGGATTTATCAAAGCTGCCTTCTTATAAGGAGGTTGATGTGCCAATGTACGCTATCTGTGGAAGTAAAGAAGTGAAGGATATGAAAATCTCATTGAATTTACTTTCTGAAAATCCACATTGCAAGACTATGGTACTCAAAAAGGCAAACCATGATTTCCCAATGAGAAACGCTAGAGAATTAAATAAAATATTAGTTGAAATTTTCTCACAGCATAAATAATATCAGTGATGTAATCCTGACTTGTGGACAGTTTATATACAAATAATTACTTTATTCAAAATTAACAAAAAAATTTTTAAAAATATAATAAAAAACCACCCTTTTCATTGTAAAATAAATCTACCAAAACAAAATTACAAACGAAAGGGTGGTTTATGTGAGCAACGCTCAAAAATATATTACTACAAAACTGAAAAAACGATAGAAAATGTAACTACTACTCAAATTCTATAGTAGCTGGTGGTTTTCCTGTGCAATCGTACATTACACGGTTTACTCCATTTACTTCATTTACTATTCTAGTTGTTACTTTGCTAAGTACTTCCCATGGAAGTTCTGCTGATTCTGCTGTCATGAAATCACTTGTTGTTACTGCACGAAGGGCTATTGCATAGTCATATGTTCTTTCGTCTCCCATAACTCCAACTGATCTCATGTTTGTAAGTGCTGCAAAGTATTGTCCTATGTTCTTATCTAGTCCTGCTTTTGCTATTTCTTCACGATATATTGCATCTGCATCTTGAACTATTCTTACTTTTTCTGCAGTTACTTCTCCAATTATTCTTATTCCAAGTCCTGGTCCTGGGAATGGCTGTCTGTACACTAAGTATTCTGGTATTCCAAGTTCAAGACCTGCTTTTCTAACTTCATCTTTAAATAATAGTCTTAATGGTTCTATTATTTCTTTGAAGTCTACGCAATCTGGAAGTCCTCCAACATTGTGGTGTGATTTTATAACTGCTGATTTTCCAAGTCCACTTTCAATTACATCTGGATAAATTGTACCTTGTACAAGGTAATCTACAGCTCCTATTTTCTTAGCTTCTTCTTCAAATACTCTTATAAATTCTTCACCAATAATCTTTCTCTTCTTTTCTGGTTCTTCTACACCTTTAAGTTTTTCGTAGAATCTTTCTTGTGCATTTACACGAATGAAGTTTAGTTTGTATGGTCCATTTGGTCCAAATACTGCTTCTACTTCATCTCCTTCATTTTTACGAAGAAGTCCATGGTCAACAAATACACATGTTAGTTGCTTTCCAACAGCTTTTGAAAGTAATACTGCAGCTACTGATGAATCAACTCCACCTGATAATGCACATAATACTTTACCGTTTCCTACTTTTTCACGGATTTGTTTTATTGTTGTTTCAACAAATGAATCCATTTTCCAATCTCCAACGCATCCACAAACATTATAAACGAAGTTTGAAAGCATCTTTATTCCTTCTTGTGTATGCATAACTTCTGGATGGAATTGAACTGCATATAAGTTCTTAGCTTCACATTCCATTGCTGCTACTGGACAAACTGGTGTATGTGCTGTTATAGTAAATCCTTCAGGAGCTTTTTCTATGTAATCTGTATGACTCATCCAACAAATTGTTTTTTCAGAAACTCCCTTAAATATTTTAGAATTTACATCAACATCAACTTCTGTTTTTCCATATTCACTTACTGGTGCAGTTGCAACCTTTCCTCCAAGAATATGTGACATAAGTTGTGAACCATAGCATATACCAAGAACAGGTATTCCTAATTCAAACATAGCCTTATCACATAAAGGTGAATCTTCGCCATATACACTATTTGGTCCACCAGTAAAGATAATTCCCTTTGGATTCATTTCTTTTATTTTATCAAGGCTCATATTATATGGGTGAACTTCACAATATACGTTACATTCTCTTACTCTTCTAGCGATTAATTGATTATATTGTCCGCCAAAATCCAAAACAAGGATTAATTCTTTATTCATGTTTTTCGTTGTGTAGGACTTATCAATATCTAATAATATTTAACAAAATATTAGATTTGAACCCAACTTCCTCATTCATCCTACTCCTGTTTGGAAGTTATTACTAACAACCTACTTAGGTTTGATGTAGTAGTCCAGAGGCTTAAATTCGGCGAACAACTCCACCTACATATATACCATTTCGTTTTAAAGTGAAATTTTGTATATTTCTGCATTAGCAAGGTTAATTGAAGCATTATAATCTCTATCTATTTTTAGTCCACAACAAGGACAAATATAAACTCTATCCTTTAACTTTAAATCTGACTTTATATAACCACATTCACTACAAGTTTTTGAAGATGGAAACCATCTATCTACTACTCTCAATTCAATGTTATTCCATTTAGATTTATAAGCTAATTGTCTTCTAAATTCATATAAAGATTGCTGTTGAACTGCTTTAGAAAGATGTTTATTTTTCATCATACCTTTAATGTTTAAATCTTCAATAGTTATATAACTTGGTTTTTGCTTAACTATTGAGTTTGTAGTTTGATGTAAATAATTCATTCTAATATTATTTAACCTATCTCTAATTGATTGGATTTCTTTCTCTAATCTTTTAATATTATTAGTTTTAATAAAACTTACACTTTCTCCTTTCTTAATTTTGTTTATATTATATTTTCTTGAGACTTTTCTTTGTAGTCTCTTTAATCTTTTTTCAAGTTTTCTAACTGTTTTAGATTTATTAATATTTTTAAATACAGTTCCATCTGATACAATAGCTAAATCTTTAATACCAACATCCACTCCAACACCATTGTTTGTGAGTATTGAATAATCAGCTCTGTCTTTAATTATTGCATTAATAGATATAAACCAGTTATTTCCCCTTTTACTGACTCTTGCAGATGTTATCCTACATTTATCATCTTCAAAAGAGAGGCTATCTTTTTCAGATAATCTAATTTTCCCAATCTTCTCTATTTGAATATGAGAACCTAAATACTTTGTTTTATTACCATCACAAAAGAAAGACCATTTATTTTTCTTTTTAGACTTAAATTTTGGAAAGTCAGCTTTTCCTTTAAAAAAGTTAGAAAAAGCAGTGTCACAATCCTTAATAGCTTGTTTGGTTACATTATTAGAAAATTCACTAACCCATTTGTATTCATCTGTTTTCTTTAATTGGGTTAATTCTTTTCTAATATCTCCACCACTTAGAGTTTTTTTAGTCTTTTCGTAGTAGTCTTTTTTCTTATTTAAAGCCCAATTATAAGCCCATCTTGAAGTACAAGTAGTCTTATATAACATTGTTTCTTGCTTATTATTAGGCTCTAATCTAATTAGAAATGCTTTAAGAACATAACCATCGGGGATCACTAGCTTTGACATTGCAACATATCTGCTACTAAAAACATATACAAATATATATGCTAGATGATTCGGATAAATCTCACGATTTTATCTTACTGTTTCAATGTATCTGTTTTTGTTATAAATAACTACTTACATTTGGTATGATACTTCACAGTCGTAAATTCCCGACTAGCCATCGGTACACACTTACAATAACTTTTATTGTGTTACTTTGTAAGTTTGTTTCATCTAAGTAGTTTCTCCTTTCTTTAATATTTTTAATCTTTGCCCTTGGTTCTTGGGACTTATACCATTGACCAATCATTACCATCAAGGTTCTACCCTATAGTTAACAAGACTATTTCAACTTGTACTGGTTTTTTTCTATGATTCCGTCTGCTATAAAGTTAGCACAAACTATACCTTGGATTTTAGGTATCTTTGAGTATATTTACTCACATTTGAATATATTTTTAACAACTATTTATCATCTCCTTTTTTTATTACCCCATAAGAATTCTTAAACATTCTTTTATAATATTTTCAACAGACTCCTCTTTATTTGCTTTCTTTAATGAAAGTTCTGCTTCTTTTTCACTATATCCTAAAGCTAATAATGCACCTAAAGCTTCATTCATCTTAATAGCATAATTTTCATCATTACCATTTAGTTCTTCTAAGTTTCCATTTTCTATTATCATATCTTCTTTAGAAAGCTTATCTTTAAGCTCTAATATTATTCTTCCTGCTGTTTTTTTACCTATACCAGGAGCTTTGCATAATTGTTTATCATCACCTGTTATGATAGCATATTTAAGATTATTTATTCTGCTTATTGATAATAAAGATAAAGCAGCCTTTGAGCCAACTCCATTTATCCCTAAAAGAAGCTTAAACATTTCTAATTCTTCTTTTGTTTCAAAACCATAAAGACCTATAAAATCTTCTCTTACTATTTGTTCTAAATAAAGCTTAACCTCTTCTCCACTTGCAGGCATAGCTGACATAGTAGCCGTTGCATAAAACTTATAAAAAGTTATAAATATATAAATTTTACTTTGTTTCCTTCTTCATAAAGCTCTATTTTGAAATAGTAAATTACTATTTCTACTCTAGTTTGGTGTAGCTCTCCAAAGGCTTAAATTCGGGTA
>JALFQD010000332.1 GCA_022785265.1 Clostridium sp.
CTTACTGATATGGTAAGCGATCGTAAGCTGTTCAGTGAAAAGGTTCAGGAAAATGCAGTGCCGGATCTTGCTCGATATGGTCTTGAACTAATTACATTTAACGTCCAGAATTTCTCTGATGACAATGATGTAATTACCAACCTTGGTATTGATAATGTTGAACAGATTCGTAAGAAGGCAGCAATTGCCAAGTCTGATGCACAGCGTGAAATTGCAATTGCCGAAGCTGCAAATGCTAAGGATGCTAATGACGCTCGTGTCAAGGCTGCTGAAGATATGGCTATCCGCAATAATGATCTTGCTATTAAGCAGTCTCAGTTGAAGCAGGAAGCTGATACTCGCCAGGCTCAGGCTGATGCTGCTGCAAGCATTGAGGCTGAGAACCAGCGTAAGCTAAGAGATGTTGCCGCTACTGAAGCAAATATTGCTAAGGCAGAACGCGAAGCTGACTTGAAGCAGAAGCAGATTCAGCTGAAGGAATATGAACTGGATGCTCTCGTTCGTAAGCAGGCTGATGCTGATAAGTATGCTGCTGAACAGCAAGCTGCTGCAAACCTGATTAAGCGTCAGAAGGAAGCAGAAGCTAAGGCTTATGAAATGGAACAAGAAGCACGGGCTATGAAGGCTAGAGCTGAAGCAGAAAAGTATGCTGCTGAACAGAAAGCTGCTGGTATTGCCGCAGTTGGTGAAGCAGAAGCATCTGCTATTGAAAAGAAAGCTGAAGCACAAAAGAAAATGGGTGAAGCTTCCGTTCTTGAAATGTATCTCAAGGCACTTCCTGAAGTTGTTAAAAACGCTGCAGAGCCTCTTAATAATGTTGATAAGATTACCGTTTATGGCGAAGGTGGGAACACCAAGCTTGTATCTGATGTAATGCAGACCGCAGATAAGATTATGAATGGTCTTTCTGAAGCAACAGGTATTGATTTAAAGGAAATTCTTAGTAATTATTTGAAGAAGTAATAAGTAAGGGATTCAAATCCCTTACTTATTTTTTTTATACCCAACAACGGCCGAGATTTGGAATTACCTACCCAAGGCAATTTTTTATACAAAAAGGGCAATTTAAATTTATTCTATATTTTATAATTTTAATATAAATAAAGAATATAGAGAAAAAGGTGATTATTTGATTATTAATTTAGATAAAGAAACTATTTATGAATTTGCTCGTTTATCTTTTTTAACTAAAAGCTATAGGAGTTCTTATTTAGCCTCTTTTAATGATTATTATTTGCAAGAATATATTAAATTTTATAAAAAATTATCAATATTTAAATTTAATTTATTTAAAAAATTAAATACAATAGGGTATTCTCATTATGTAATTGATGTTGCTAATTTACGTATTATTTTTCAAGGAGAAAAAAAATGATTAAAAGTCCATTAGAATATAATAATTATATTTAGACAATATTTAATAATAATAAACAATATAAAGATAAAAAAATTAAAATTATTACTTTTCAAGTAACTGATGCTTGTAATTTATGTTGTTCTTATTGTTATTAGTTTAATAAAGGGACTCATATTATGTCCTTTGAAACAGCAAAAAAATTTATTGATTATATTTTTGATTGTAAACATAAACTTAATTCTCCATTTTATATAAATGATACTATTGGATTAATTATTGATTTTATAGGTGGAGAGCCTTTCTTATAGATTGATTTAATCGAATAGATAACTAATTATTTTGAATAGCGTTTTGCTGAAGAACCAGAAGACAGTTGGTCTATTTTTCATGCTTATAGTTTTTCATCTAATGGCACATTATATTTTACTGATAAAGTTTAGAAATATATTAAAAAATATGGTGAACGTGTTTCAGTAGGTATTACAGTAGATGGATGTAAAGAATTTCATGATAAATGTAGATTATTCCCAAATGGTAAAGGTAGTTATGATTTAGCAATCGCAGCCGCTCTTGACCAATTAAATAATTATAATAATCCAAGTACAAAAATAACAATCAGCCCTGATAATGTAGATTATTTTTTTTAGGGCTTTAAAAATATGATTGAATTGGGTTTCACAGTAATACATGCTAATTGTGTTTTCGAAAATGTATGGAATAATAAATATGCTAAAAAATATTATAATTAGCTAAAATTAATTGCTAATTATATAAAAGAAAATAACTTATAGGATAAAATTTACTTTGTTATTTTTGAACCAAACAATTATAAACCATTAAATGAAAAAGATAAACACACTACATGGTGTGGTACATCAAATAATATGTACGCGCTTGATTATAAAGGCGATATTTATACCTGCATTAGATTTATGGAGAGTTCTTTAAGCCAAGAGCCTATTATTATTGGTAATATAGAACATGGCATTGGAGTTACTAATAAAGAACAAAAATGGCTCAATGAATTTAAAAAATGTGAACGCTGCAATATTTTTGATAATGAATGTTTAAATTGTCCAATAGCAAAAAATTGTTCTTATGGTTTAGGTTGTAGCTCTGAATAGACAGGAGAATTAATTTCACATCCAAAAACTATTTGTGAAGAATTAAAAGCTTAGGCATTAGCTACAATGTATTATTATAAAATAGTTAATGATAAAAAATCATATGATGAAATACAAAAATTCTCTTATGATTTTGTAGATAATTTAATTCCAAAAGAAGAATATAATTATTTAATAAAATGGAAGGAGGAATAATATATGGCTTGTGATACTGGTCCTGCTTGCTCATCTGAATGTTGGAGTAATTAGAAAAAACAAGATAAGAATGATAATACGTCCGGCGATAGCGGGTGCGGACTTACCTCTTGTATGTCAGGCTGCGCTGTTTGTTCAAGTAATTGTGGTAATGGATGCAAAGGAGGATGCTCTGCCAACTGTGGAGGATGCTCTGGCGGTTGTTCAGGTTGTGATAACAGTTGTTCAGGATGTTCTGGTACTTGCAGCGGAGGATGTAAAGGAACTTGTACTAACGAATGCGCTCAATAGTGTTCAAATTCATGTTCTGCGGGATGTGTTGGCAATTGTAATTATGGGTGTACAAGTGAAGAAGTTAATAAATTAATAGAAAATTTACATCTATCTCGTATTGCTGAAAGCGATGATATTAATGCTTTAAAAAAGATTATTTTCCGTTTATTTGAAAATTTAAAAATTAGTACAATCTATAAAAACCAAGATTATATTAATGAATTTGGAGATAATACCATAGCTGGATTAGTTAATAATTGGAATGAAGATAAAGACGGTAAAATGACATTTACCTTGTTATTGAATAAAACATTTGAAACAATTATTACTAATTTAAATAACCTTAATCAAAATCGTATAAATATTGATTAGAATAAAATGAATCCAATAAAAATTTGGACCGTAGAAATTCCAGATCCAAATGATTTTACTAAAACTAAAACAATTCAATTAAATACAGTAGATAGAAATGCTGCATTATATTGGATTGAATGTTTAAAAAATATTTATAATTTAGTGGCTCCTGTGAAATAAAATTGACAATCCTCCTTTTTTATTATATACTAAAATAAAAAAGGAGGATTTTCTTTTTATGATAGGAGAACCTATATTTAATTATAATGAACATCATGGTACAACAACTTGTACTATTTCCGACGGGCAAAATACTTTTATTGGAACTGCAAAATGTCATCCAGATGATCGGGATTGTATGAGTGAATACACTGGTTGTGAAATTGCTGAACGTCGTTGTAAAATTAAAATTTTACAACATATTAAAAATAATCAAATTATTCCTCAAATTCAAGCATATGAACATTTAATTAGTACTATGTTAAATAGTAAGCAATTAAATCCTCAATCATATGAATTTAAACGTATTAAAGCAGAATATGATAATCTATTAAATCAATATACTGCTATTAAAAATAAAATTAAATATTCTAAAAATGAATTAAGAGAATATTTAATCAATAAAGAAAAAGTAAATAAATTTATTCGATTAAAGAAAGCAAAGGAAAAAGAGAAATTATTCCAAGATTTAGGAGTTAATATTAAGAATCCCGATGGAAGCTTTAGGTCTACCGGAAAAATTTTAGAGGACTTGTCCAAAAGCTGGGATAAACAAATGGTCCAGAATAAATAAATATACTATTATAAAAACTAATAATAATAGGAATAAAAATCCTCAAAGGAGTTGGTTCTTATATTATATTTTATTCTAGGTATTATATTTGCTACTGTTGGATTAACTCTATTAGATTTTATTACAGCATT
>JALFQD010000361.1 GCA_022785265.1 Clostridium sp.
TGATGTACTTAATGTTAAAAATAAAATTAAATACGAAGAAAAGAAATTTCTATTTCCTATAGTTCCATAAGCTACCTTTGTAATGTTTCCATTAAACATCCATGACTGTATAGGGTCTATTCCTAATACTTGTAGTACTCCATATATCCCCATTAAACTTCCTAAAATTAATAAAATATTTATTGATTTTTTATTAACTTTAAAATATTGACTAGCTATTATAAAAAGTAATACATATATGAGAATTGAAACAAAGCCTTCATATCTATAAAAAGAACCCCATAATGCAGTTTTCTTAAAAGGAGAAAATATTACTGATATAAGTATACTTATTATAAATAAACTTGCAAAAATATGTTCTTTCTTAAAATCATATTTTCTATTCCATATAAATACTATACATGCTAAAGTACATGCTATATAAAGAAATGCTAACTTACCCATTAAAAATTTAGGTTCTATCTTTTTTGTTACTATTAAAGGCATTATTATTATTGTCATATATAATATTATATTTATTATTTGTTCTTTTGTTAGTTGAACACTATTTGCTTGTTTTAATTTTTCTTTTAAACCCCTCATTTAAACTCCCCTTTGTATTTACATTAATTATCCTCATCAAAATATATTTGTTGTACAGCATATCCTAAAAGTATCCAAAATAATGGTGCTACCATTGGAACACTTATGTTGGTTACTGCTTGTACTAAGTATCCTATTATTGGCATTAACATTATTATATATTTTTCATTTTTTCTTCTTTTAATTAATTTTACTACTATCATAATAACTAGAGTTAAGTATGAAATTAGAGTAAATATTCCACAACTTGTTGCATATTCTAAATATTCATTATGTGCTTTATCTACACTTTGTCCATATAAATCTATGTGATTATTCATTTCTATTGGATAATCATCATAAAATCTGTTTCCTAATGTATCTGGTCCTGTACCTAATAGTGGTCTATCTTTAAACGCTTTTAAGGTCATTCCTAATATATCCATTCTTGAACTTGCTGATGATTTTGATTTTATCTCTTCATCTTGTGTTGTTATTTGTTGTTTTAGGTTGTCCACCCTTCCTGTAACTGAACCATTTGTTGTTGAATCTAATGTTCCACCTATTATAATAAAGAGAACCATCATGATTATCATCTTTATAATTCTTGATTTTCTTTCCCTACTTATTATGCTAAATATGAAAATAGCTATAAATACAACTCCATATCCAAGCCATCCTCCTCTAGTTAAGGAGGCTATCAAACCTGCAAATAGTATTAATGTGTAGCATAAATATTTAATTTTATCCTTAAATATATATAATGCTGTACTTAATGATAAAAATAGTACTACATAACTTGAAAAGAAGTTTCTATTTCCTATTGTTCCAATAGAATTAGCTACTGATATTCCATTTAATGCCCATTTTTGTATTGGATCTATTCCATAAAATTGAAGTACTCCATAAAATGCAGAAGCACTTCCTACTATTAATATAAGGTCTAATGATTTCTCTGTTACCTTCAAATACCTGCTTGCGAGAAAGAAAAGACATATATATACAAGAAACATGGAAAAACCTTCATTTCTTTCTGTTGAACCTGTAAAAGCCACTTCTTTATATGGTGAAAAAAGAAATGATATAAATATTGTTGTTAAAAATATCATTATAACTCCATGTTCTTTTTTAAAATTAAAATCACTTTTTATAAGAGAAATTATAATAGCTATAACATTTGCAATATATATAAAAAATACTTTTCCCATAACATATCTTGGATAATCAGAAAAATTTATTACAATTAGAGGCATTATCAATATTAGTAAATATAAAATAAAATTTATTATCTTTTCTTTTTTTAAATATTGTTTTATGTCCATAAATTTCCTCCCATTTTATCTTATACTTTTGATATTTATTATAAATTTTAAAAACTTGCTTAGTTTTTAAGTTTTAACAAAAAAGTTTATCTAAATTATTTTATATTTTTTAATACTTCTAGTAAATAATACCATACATTTTCTGTAGATGAAATAGATAAGTTTTCATTTGGAGTGTGGGCATCTTTTATATCTGGTCCAAAACTTATCATATCTAAATCTCCAAGTCTTTCTTCAAATAATCCACATTCTACTCCAGCATGAATTGCATATACTATTGGTTCTTTTCCTGTCATATCTTTATATACTTTTTGGCATATATCTCTTATTTTAGATTCTTTTTTATATTCCCAAGCTGGATATCCTGCATTGCTTTCAAAATCTCCACCTATTAGTTCTGTAATTTCTTTTATTTTTCTTACAATATCATCACGAAGTGTCATAATTGAACTTCTTACTGCACTATCAAATTCTACATATTCTTCTGTAGTTTTTACTATTCCAAGATTTGTAGAGCTTTCTGTTAAGTTTTCTATGTTTTTACTCATAGTATTTACTCCACTTGGATATAAATATAGAAGCTTTATAGTTTTTTCTGTAGTTTCTTTTGTAAATTTAATTTTTATATCTTCATTATTTTCACTTATAGATAATTTTACTCCTTCATCCTTGCCTTCTAATTCCTTCTTAAATATTTCATTCCATTTTTCAGTTAAGCTAAATAGTTTATCTTTATCTTGTTCATTTACTGATATAATTGCATCAGCTTCTCTTGGAATAGCGTTATTTTTTGAACCACCTTCTATTGATACTAAAGATAATTCTATATTTTTATAACAATCCATTAAGAATCTTCCTATAAGCTTATTAGAATTTCCTCTTTCTTTATTTATTTCTGTACCAGAATGTCCTCCCTTAAGACCTCTTACACTTATTGTATATAATTTTTCTTTATTTATATTTTCTCTTTCAATTTTAATTGAAGATTTTGTTCTTATTCCACCTGCACAACTTACTAAAAGATATCCTTCTTCCTCTGTATCAATATTAATAAGTATTTTTCCATTTAAATTTTCTTTTGATACAGCCATTGCTCCTGTCATTCCAGTTTCTTCGTCTGTTGTTAATAAAATTTCTAATGGTGGATGTTCTATTGTTTTATCCTCTAAAAGTGCCATGGCATATGCTACTGCAATTCCATCATCAGCTCCTAATGTTGTACCATTAGCATATATATAATCTTCTTTTACTATAAGTTCTATAGGGTCTTTTAGAAAATCATGTATAGTATCTTTGTTTTTTTCACAAACCATATCTAGGTGTCCTTGTATAATAACTGTTGGTGCATTTTCATATCCCTTAGATGCTGACTTTTTTATTATTACATTTAAAGCTTCATCTTGAATTACTTCTAATCCTAATTTTTTTGCAAAATTCACTAAATAATTGCTTATTTCTTTTTCATTTCCTGACCCTCTTGGAATTTTAGATATTTCTTCAAAATGATTTAATACTTTTGATATTTTTAAATTTTCTAAATTTTTCATTTTTTGTACTCCTTTTCTTCTGTCAATATGTTAGAATATCATTAAGAATATATTTAGTATATCATAATAAGTCAATTTTTATTTTCTTATTTATAAAATTACAAAGGATGTATTCAAGTAAATAGGCAACTACTTTAAAAATATAGTGGCTTAAGAGTAAATTTCAAGGAGGAATTTTTATGCAAAAAACAAAAATGATTTTTACAATTGGTCCTGCTAGTGACAATGAGGACACTCTAAGAAAATTTATTGAGATTGGTATGAGTGCTGCAAGACTTAACTTTTCTCATGGTACTCATGAAACTCATCAAGAAAAAATTGAAATGATTAAAAGATTAAGAGAGGATATGGATTCTCCAACTGCAATTATTTTAGATATTAAAGGTCCTAAAATAAGAACTCATAATTTTATAAATGGAGGAGTTGAACTTGTAAAAGGACAGGAATTTACTTTTGTCTGTGGCGAAGAAATTCTTGGAGATAGCAGTAGATGTTCAGTATCTTATGATATACTTTATAAAGATGTAAAAATTGGTGGAACAATACTTGTTGATGATGGTTTATTAAAATTTAGAATTATTAATATAATAGGTAAAGAAATTAAGTGTTCTGTTATTGTTGGTGGAATGATTAAAGACCATAAAGGGGTTAATGTTCCTAATGTTAGTATTCAACTTCCTTCAATTACAGAAAAAGATATTGAGGATATAAAATTTGGATGTAAAATG
>JALFQD010000015.1 GCA_022785265.1 Clostridium sp.
TTATCAGAAGAATATAAAAGTAAAATAAGTAAATTATCAAATGAAACTATTGATATTATATTGATGGAAATATTTGATATAAAATCAATAAATGAATTAGATAAATATTTTAGCAAATAAAAATCCGTCATTGACCCTAAAGATCCAGAAAAGAACCAGTAGCAAGCAGGAAAATGTTATTATTAGATGCAATTAGCAAGCAAGTGATATTTCCACTTGCTAGGACATTTAGTGTCCAGTAAAATTTCAGTAGGAAGATATTATAAAAAAATAAATTAATTTATGTAGAAAGTAAAATTTTAAGTTTTTTAATTTAAAATTTGGCTTTTTATTTTTATTATAAAGATTTTATTTATCTAAAATATGACAATAATATATATTTATTTACAAAATATATTGAACTTTACAACAAGTAATTGTATTATAGTAGTATAAATCTATAGGAGATGGTTGCTATGAATTATAGAGATAAATGGTTTGATAATAATAAAAGTAATTATGGATGGTATAAATGTGTAAGATGTGGTAAGAGTTTTAGAAAGGGTGATATTGATATTGACCATATAATTCCTCAAAGATATGGTGGAAGTGATAATTTAAACAACTTGCAATGTATGTGTAAGCATTGTAATCGTTCTAAGCAAGATGATTTAGATGATGTGGTATCAGATTATGCAAGTAATACAGTTAAAAATATAAAAAAGTTTTTTGGTAAATAGTATTAATCCAGCAAAGAGGTAAAATATGAATGAATTAAAAATTTTTGATATAGTTCCAGAGGGCTTTTTTACTCCTTTAAGTAGTGGAAATAAGAAAATTTATTTGAGTATAATTTCTTTAATTTATAAGCTTGTTCAAAATGGATTGTCTTATGGAATTGATAGAGAAATATTGGTTGAAGAAGTTGAAGATTATTTAAATGGAGTGAATGAAGAATTTGATAATGAAGAAATTGGAATTGTAGATAATGAAATAGTTACAGATAATAGGGATAGGGCTAATATTTTTATAAGAAAGCTTATTAATTATGGCTGGATATATCCTGAAACTACTAGCGATTATAGGCAAATTATTAATTTTCATGATTATTCTATTGTTATTATTGAGGCTTTAGTGAAGATTGTAAATAATGAATCTACTGAGTATCAAGGAAATATTATAGGTATTTATAGTCTTCTTTATTCTAAAGAAAAAATTAATAATGGACTTATTATAAAGCAGGTTTTTAATATCACAAAGGATATAATGAGTGGATTAAAAAAGTTAAATGCTAATATTAAAAAGTATATAGATAGGTTAACAAAGCAGAAAACTCCACAGGAGATTTTTGAGGAGTTTTTTGGTTCTTATACAAAGGATATCATTGACAAATCTTATCATAGATTAAAAACTTCAGAAAATTTTTCAAGGTATAGACCTCTTATAATTGAAAGGTTAAATGAAATGGTAATAGATGATAATGTTGTTAATGAAGCTAGTGAATTTTTTGTGAATGAATTAGAGTTAAGTTCTTTAGAAAAGGGAAAAGAATTGGTTAAGGATAAAATTTATAGTGTTATTAATTCTTTTGAAGATGTAGATGATATTATAAAGGAAATAGACATTAAGCATACAAAATACATAAAAGCAGCTGTTACAAGGGCAAAGTTTCTTTTAAATAATTCTAGGGATATAACAGGAACCATAAAAAGCATATTAGAATACACTTGTAAGCAGTATAGGGATTTGGAATTAAGCTTATCTGTTGATTATTTAGAAGAACTTTCAGATTTGTTTGTTTTATATTCTTATGATTTTATAGATGAAACTTCATTATATATTGCAAATGAAGGTAGTAAGTCATTTAAACCTGAAAAGGTTAACAAAAAGCCAATAAGCAAGGAAGAAAGGGAAAGGAAACTTAAAGAGTTTAAAATTGCTCAAGAAAAAAGGTATTCTTATAAAAAGGTTAATAAGATTGTTGATGAACTTTTAGGAGATAAAAAGATGATTTGTGCATCTGAAATAGAGGTTGAAACTATAGATGATTATATAAAAATAATATATATAAGATTATTTGGAAGTAGTAGTGTTTCAAGTTTTGAAATTAAAGGTAAAAAGTCTTATGTAAATAAAAATGGATTTAAGTTTAAAGATTTTGAGATATGGAGGAAAAATTAATTTGATTTACGATACACTTTCTAATAGAGATAAAGAAAATTTCAAAAGAGTTTGTAATAAGCTTTT
>JALFQD010000236.1 GCA_022785265.1 Clostridium sp.
ATATTGCTATGTTTCTGATATCTATGATACCAGATTAGCATATTTAGTGCAACGTTTTAGTAATAATTGTTCGCCTAAATTTACTGATCAGGAGGTAATAACAATCTATTTATGGGCAACTTTACAAAAACAATATACTAAGAAGGATGTATACAAATATGCTATAAATCATTTAAATGAATACTTTCCAAACATACCAAGTTATCAGCCTTTTAATAATAGACTTAATAACTTGCATGAAGTATTTAGAGAATTAGCTTCTATCTTATCATCAAGCTTTACAAAGAAGTATTCAGCAATTACTGAAAATATAGTAATTTCATTATTAACCGTATTGGATGGGTACGGTGGTTTTTACATTTTTCCACCTGTGGCTATTAAGTTTTAGTCATAGGAGGTGGTATTAGTGATAGACTTGACAATAATTACTTTATTAATAATAGTTATTATAGCTATTGCTATAGTTGTTATAATATTTAGAGTAACAAATCCTAACAGTAAGTCTTTTAAGATGAGTTGTAAATATTCTCAAATTATAGGCTTAGATATAGAGTTAAAAACAACTGAAAAAAGCACCCCATCTGACAAATGTTAGTGCTTAAATTCAGTTAGTCAATTTATTTTTTACTAATAGCCCAAAAACAAAAAATGTTTTGATATAAGTTTAGTGTTACCAGCACTAGACTTTTCTTAATATCATTATATGTTATTAATACTCAAATATCAATAATATTTTATAAAAATAAAAACTTTTACTTGAGTTAAACCTTAGAAAAGCCATATTTAATATACCTTTGTAATCTCTCTAAGCTTTTCAATTAATATATCCATCTCTTCATCTGTACCAATTGTTACTCTTAAAAACTTATTTATTCTATCTTTATTAAAGAATCTTACTAAAACTCCTCTATTTCTTAATTCCTCATAAAGATATTGTCCTTCAAAATCCTTGTGAGATATAAATATAAAGTTTGCTTTAGAATCTAAAACCTTAAATCCCATTTTTTTTAAAGTTTTTGATACATTTTCTCTAGTTTTTATTATTTTATTTCTTGTCTCTTCAAAATATTCTTTATCCTCAATAGCTGCCTTTCCAGCTGCTAGTGCTGTTCTATCTATTGTATATGAGTTTATGCTATTTTTTACTCTATTTAGTCCTTCAATAAGCTCCTTATCTCCAAGGGCAAAGCCTATTCTTGAACCTGCTAGTGACCTTGATTTTGAAAAAGTTTGTACTACTAATAAATTATTGTAGTCCTTAATATACTTAACCATACTTTCTCCACCAAAGTCTATATAGGCTTCATCTATTATAACAACACTATCTTTATTCTCCTCTAAAAGCTCTTTAAGCTTGTCTGTGCTTATGTATTTTCCTGTTGGAGCATTAGGATTTGGAAGTATTACTCCTCCATTTTCCTTTTTAAGCTCCTCTAATGGGATATTAAAATCCTCATCAAGAGAAACCATTTTATAATTTAATCCAAAGAATTCTGCATATACAGGATAAAAACTATAGCTTATATCTGGAAATAATATTGTTTTATCCTTTGAGAAAAATGTCATAAAAGAAAATGCCAATACTTCATCAGAACCGTTTCCTAAAAATACATTTTCTTTATCTAATCCATAAAAATTTGCAATTGCTTCACTTAATTCTGTACATACTGGGTCTGGATAAAGTCTTAAATCCTCATTTGCTGAATTTTTAACAGCTTCAAGTACCTTTTTTGATGGTGGATATGGATTTTCATTTGTATTTAACTTCACATATTTTTTGTCTTTTGGTTGCTCTCCTGGTACATAAGGTTCAATTTTATTTACTGTTTCATTCCAAAATTTACTCATATATTCCTCCTAAGGTATGATTTATATTTGTTTTTAGTATACTCCTAATATTAAATAATTTCACCCTTTTTATATTGTAACTTTTTATAAATTTATATCATATTTTAACATATATGAATATTATAGATATGAACTTTGAAATGAGGTAATTTTATGTGTGGAATTGTAGGTATAATTAATTTTCATAAAAATATATTAGATGATAAAGATATCCTATTTAAAATGGAAAACACTCTTATTAAAAGAGGTCCTGATGAAGAGGGACATTACCTATCAAATAATGTACTTTTAGGACACAGAAGATTGGTTGTGGTTGATAAAATAGGTGGAAAACAACCAATGATAAAAAACATAGAAAATAATGAATATGTTCTTATATATAATGGAGAACTTTATAACACAGAAGATATAAGAAAGGATTTACTTATTAATGGTTTTAAATTTAACTCTTATTCTGATACAGAGGTATTATTAAATTCTTATATATGCTACAAAGAAAAGTGTGTTGATAAGTTAAATGGAATTTTTTCCTTTGCTATTTTTGATAAAAAAGAAAATACTGTTTTTTTAGCTCGAGACCAAATGGGAGTAAAGCCTTTGTTTTATTCTATAAAAGATAATAATATTATTTTTGCTTCTGAAATAAAAGCTATATTATGCTACCCTAATATAAAAGCAGTAATTGATAGAAAAGGGCTTACAGAATTATTTGCACTAGGACCTGCAAGAGTTCCTGGAAGTGGAATATTAAAAGGTATAAAAGAAATTCCCCCAGGACATTATATGATAATAAATAAGGATAATTGTATTCTTAAAGAATATTGGAATGTTAAAGCAGAAGAAAATAATGAAACAAAAGAAGAAATAATAGAACATACTAAAAGTTTATTAATTGATTCTATAAAAAGACAACTTGTAGGTGATGTTCCATTATGTACTTTTTTATCTGGGGGTTTAGACTCTTCTGCTATTTCTGCTATAGCCTCTAGTGAATTTAAAAAGAAAAATAAAATTTTAACTACTTACTCTATTGATTATGAAGATAATGATAAATATTTTAAATCATCTTTATTTCAACCTACTTCAGATGAGTATTGGGCAGAAGAAATGGCAAAATTTATAGG
>JALFQD010000042.1 GCA_022785265.1 Clostridium sp.
TTTACTTTAACATAAAATGAGGAGGGCTAAGCATGAACGCAAAGCTAATTTTAGAAAACGGAATGGTTTTTGAAGGTAATGCCTTTGGATACTTAAGTGACAGTGTTGGTGAAGTTGTATTTACAACTGGTATGACTGGATATCAAGAAGTTCTAACAGACCCATCATATTATGGTCAAATAGTAACTATGACATATCCATTAATAGGAAACTATGGAGTTAATTTAGAGGATGTAGAATCAAACTCTCCAAAAGTTAGAGGATTTATAGTAAGAGAAAAATGTTCTTTTCCAAGTAATTTTAGATGTGAAATGAATTTAGATGATTACTTAAAACAAAATAAAATAGTAGGACTTGAAGGAATAGATACAAGAGCATTAACAAAGGTTTTAAGAAACAATGGTACTATGAAAGGTATAATAGTTGTTAATGAAATTGGAGAACAAGATATAAATGATAGAATAGAAGCATATTCAAACAAGGAAGCTGTTAAGAATGTTACTACAGATAAAGTGTACACAATTGAAGGAAAAGGAAAGCATGTAGCAGTAATTGATTTTGGTATAAAGACTAATATATTAAGATGCTTTAAGAAGAGAGGATGTAAACTTACAGTATTCCCAGCTAATGCTAAAGCTGAAGATATACTAGCAATAAATCCTGATTTAGTATTCTTATCAAATGGTCCTGGAGACCCACAAGATGTACCAGAATCAATAGAAAATATTAAAAAGTTAATAGGACAAAAACCAATAGTAGGAATTTGTTTAGGACATCAGTTATTAACATTAGCATTAGGCGGAACAACAACAAAATTAAAGTTCGGACATAGAGGATGCAACCATCCAGTTAAGGATTTAGAGACAAATAAGGTTACAATAACATCACAAAATCATGGATATGTTGTTGAAACTTTACCAGAAGAAGTTGTAGCAACACATATAAACATAAATGATGGAACAATAGAAGGTATGAAGCATAAAACATTACCAATATTCTCAGTTCAATTCCATCCAGAAGCATCAGCTGGACCACATGATAGCGAATATATATTTGACAAATTTATGGAATATGCACTATAGGAGGTAAGAGATATGCCATTAAGAAAAGATATAAAAAAGGTTTTAGTTATAGGATCAGGTCCAATAGTAATAGGTCAAGCAGCAGAATTTGACTATTCAGGAACTCAAGCTTGTCAGGCTTTAAAAGAAGAAGGTTTAGAAGTTGTATTAGTTAACTCTAACCCAGCTACAATCATGACTGATAAAGAAATTGCTGATAAAATTTACATAGAACCATTAACAGTTGAATTTGTGGAAAAAGTAATAGCTAAAGAAAGACCAGATAGCATAATAGCTGGTATGGGTGGTCAAACAGGTCTTAATATTACTGTAGAGCTACATGATAAGGGAATTTTAGATAAGTATAATGTTAAAGTAATTGGAACATCTATAGCCTCAATAAAAGAAGGTGAAGATAGAGAATTATTTAGAGACATGATGAAGAGAATAAATGAACCAGTTATACAATCTGAAATCATAACAGACTTAGAAGCTGGAGTAGAATATGCTAGCAAAATAGGATATCCAGTTATAGTAAGACCAGCTTACACACTAGGAGGTACTGGTGGAGGAATTGCTGAAAATGAAGAAGAATTAAGAGAAATTCTTGAATCAGGATTACAATTAAGTACAATAGGTCAAGTACTTCTTGAAAAATCAGTTAAGGGATGGAAAGAAATTGAGTATGAAGTAATGAGAGACTCATATGGAAACTGTATAACTGTTTGTAACATGGAAAACATTGACCCAGTTGGTATACATACAGGAGATAGTATAGTTGTTGCACCATCTCAAACTTTATCAGATAAAGAATATCAAATGCTTAGAACAGCATCAATTAATATAATAAATGCAGTAGGAATTGAAGGTGGATGTAATGTACAATTTGCTTTAAATCCAAATTCATTTGAGTATGCAGTAATAGAAATAAATCCTAGAGTTTCAAGGTCTTCAGCTTTAGCATCAAAAGCTACTGGATATCCAATAGCTAAGCTTGCAGCAAAGATTTCTGTAGGATATGGATTAGACGAAATAAAAAATGCAGTAACTCAAAAAACTTATGCATGTTTTGAACCATCATTAGATTATGTTGTATGTAAAATTCCAAAATGGCCATTTGATAAATTCTTTGGAGCAGATAGAGAACTTGGAACAAAGATGATGGCAACTGGAGAAGTAATGGCTATTGGAGCTAACTTAGAAGCTGCATTATTAAAAGGAATAAGAAGCTTAGAAATAGGTAAATATTCTTTAGACCATAAAAAGTTTAAAGAACTTAGCATGGCTGAATTAAAAGAAAGAGTTATGGCTCCAGATGATGAAAGATTATTTGCTTTAGCTGAAATGTTAAGAAGAGACTACAGAGTAGATAAAGTAGCTAAAATAACAGGAATAGATATATTCTTCATAGAAAAATTCAAGTGGATAGTAGAAGAAGAACAAAGATTAAAATTAAGCAAACTTGAAGATTTAGATAAAGAATGGCTATATAAATTAAAGAGAAAAGGATTTTCTGATAAGGCAATAGCTGATATGTTAAAAGTTTCTCCAGAAGATATAAATAAGTTAAGAGGATTATGGAACATAAAACCTTCATATAAGATGGTTGATACATGTGCTGGAGAATTTGAAGCTTTATCTCCATACTACTATTCAACATATGAACAATATGATGAAGTTGAAGTTAAACATGATAGAAAGAAAGTTGTAGTTTTAGGTTCTGGACCAATAAGAATAGGTCAAGGTATAGAATTTGACTATGCTTCAGTTCATTGTGTATTAGCATTAAAGAGATTAGGAATAGAAACTATAATAGTAAATAACAACCCTGAAACAGTAAGTACAGATTTTAATATTTCAGATAAACTATACTTTGAACCACTTACTGAAGAAGATGTATTAAATATTATAGAAAAAGAAAATCCAGATGGAGTAATACTTCAATTTGGTGGTCAAACAGCTATTAAGCTTGCAAACTTCTTAAAAGAAAAGAATATACCAACTCTTGGTACTACAGCAGACCAAATAGATATGGCTGAAGATAGAGAAAAGTTTGATGAATTACTAGAAAAATTAGGAATATCAAGACCTAAGGGTAAAGGAATATGGTCTATTGAAGAAGGATTAGAAGAAGCAAGAGCATTAGGATTCCCAGTACTTGTTAGACCTTCATATGTAATTGGTGGTCAAGGAATGGAAATCACTCATGATGAAGAAGAGTTAATATACTACTTAGAAAATGCATTTGCTAAGGATAAGAAAAATCCTATATTAATAGATAAATACTTAATGGGTAGAGAAATAGAAGTTGATGCAATATCAGATGGAGAAGATGTATTAATTCCAGGAATAATGGAACACTTAGAAAGAGCAGGTGTTCACTCTGGAGATAGTATTACTATGTATCCATCACAAAATATATCTGATAAGATAAAAGCTGATGTTTTAGAATATACTAAAAAATTAGCACTTGAAATAGGAATAAAGGGTATGATTAATATCCAATTCATAGAATATCAAGGAAAGCTTTATGTAATAGAAGTTAACCCAAGAGCTTCAAGAACAGTTCCTTATATAAGTAAGGTAAGTGGAGTTCCAATAGTTGATATAGCTACAAAGGTTATGCTTGGAAGCAAACTTAAAGATTTAGGATATGGAGTAGATATATACAAAGAACCAGATATAGTAGCAGTAAAGGTTCCAGTATTCTCAACTCAAAAGTTACCAAATGTTGAAGTATCTTTAGGACCTGAAATGAGATCTACAGGAGAAGTTTTAGGTGTAGGAAAAACTCTTAATGAAGCTTTATACAAGGGATTTGTAGCAGCTAACATGTTCCCAGGAAATGGAGAAATATTAGCTACAGTAAATAAGCATGATAAGCAAGAATTCTTACCAATGGCTCAAAGACTTGCTAAGTTAGGATATAAGTTTGTTGCAACAGAAGGAACTTGCAAACTTTTAAGAGATGGTGGAGTAGATGCAAAAGTAGTTAGAAGACTAAAAGAAGAAAGTCCTAACATATTAGATGTTATAAAGAACAAGGAAGTTGATTTAGTTATAAATACTCCAACAAAAGTAAATGACTCAAAATCAGATGGATTTATCATGAGAAGAGCAGCAGTTGAAAGAAACATTGGAGTTATAACAGCATTAGATACATTTAGAGCAATTGTAGATGTTAAGTGTGAAGGCTTAGAAAATAAGAAAGATTTAGAAGTATTTAATATATCAGAAATATAAAAAATAAATAAAAAAGAAGTTGTTGCACAATTAATTTTTTATTAGGTTATTTGTGCATACAACTTCTTTTTTGTATTATAAGAAAATTACATTAGTTACTAAACTATGGATAACTCTTTAAGCTTAATAATAAAGTAAAATTTATTGTACAATATTATTTTAGTATTTATAAGTTTCCATAAAATAAAGAAAAGTTTTAAAAAAAATTTAAAGATATTTAAAAAACATGAATAAAGTCTAAAAAGTATATTGAAAAAAATGTATTGTAATAATATAATTATTTATATAACGATTACATATTTTAACTTAAAAAGGGGGATGTAAAATGAAGGTTAAAAAGCTATTAGCCACTATTTTAACTGTGGCACTTACTTCAACAGTTCTTTCAGTGCCATTGCAACAATTAAATCTAATTGAAGCAAGTGCAGCAAGCTATGAGGCTTATAACGGAAATGATTTAGGTGCTACATATAGTCCAGCACAAACAACTTTTAAGGTTTGGGCACCAACAGCATCAAAGGTACAAATAAAAAGATATACTACAGGTAGTGATGAAGAAGCAGGAGCATCTGTAATTGAAACCAAAGACATGACAAAGGGTGGACAAAATGTATGGTCAATCACAATAAGTGGAGATTTAAAAAATACTTATTATACTTATTTAGTTGATGGTCGTGAAACTCCTGATGTATATGGAAGAACTACTGGTATAAATGGTGACAGGTCAATGGTTATTGATTTAGATAGTACAGACCCAGCAGGATGGGAAAATGACCAAAGAGTTGATTCTCCAAATCAGACAGATGCAATTACTTGGGAAGTACATGTAAAGGACTTCTCTTATGATTCTTCATCAGGAATAAGTGCGGAATACAGAGGAAAATTCCTTGCATTTACTGAAGAAGGAACAACTTTAAATGGTGATGGAATAACTAAGACAGGTATAGATTATTTAAAAGAGTTAGGGGTAACACATGTACAAATCTTACCTATGTATGATTATGCATCAGTAGATGAAAGAAATCCTGGTGGAGAAACATTTAACTGGGGATATGACCCAAAGAACTATAATGTTCCAGAAGGTTCATATTCAACTAATCCTTATGATGGTAATTCAAGAGTTTCAGAATTAAAGCAAATGGTAAAAGCACTTCATGATGCAGGAATTGGAGTTGTAATGGATGTTGTTTATAATCATACTTATGCTCCATTTGGACAAGGTGGAAGTCAAAACGAATTCCAAAAGGCTCAATATTCACCATTAGATAGAACTGTACCAGGATATTATTATACTTCTACAGACTGGTCTGGTTGTGGTAACTCAACAGACAGTACAAAAGAAATGTATAGAAAATACATGATAGATTCTATTGTTTATTGGGCAACAGAATATCATTTAGATGGATTTAGATTTGACCTTATGGGTATTCATGATGTTGAAACAATGAATCAAATAAGAGCAGCTTTAAATAAGGTAGACCCTCAAATTAAAATGTGGGGTGAACCTTGGTGTGGAGATGGAAGTAAAAACAGTATGTCAGGTTATGCTAATAAGGCAAACTGTAAGTCTTTAGATAATAATATAGCAATGTTTAGTGATAATGCTAGAGATGCTATAAAGGGTAATACTTGGGACGGAAAGCTTAGTAATGCTGGATGGGTTACAGGTAATGGAAATAGACAAACTGAGGTTATAGCTGGTATAAAGGCACAATGTGGAGATTATAGTAATATAAATCAAAATATTTGGTCTAAACAACCTTCACAAGTTATAACATATACATCTTGTCATGATAACCATGCACTTTATGATATTTTATGTATGACTATGGGAAAAAGTCAAAATGGTAATAGATATGATGACATAGTTGCAATGAATAAGTTATCTGCATCTATTGTATTAACTTCTCAAGGTTCATCATTCTTCCAAGCAGGTGAAGAATTTGCAAGAAGTAAGATGGGAGACCATAATAGTTATAAATCAAGTGCTTCTATAAATAAGCTAGATTGGAAGAGAGTTAAGGAATATAGTGATTTAGTAAATTATTATAAAGGATTAATAGAAATTAGAAAGAACTTTTCTGCATTTAGAGATCCAACTACATCAGCAGGTAATAGAATTCAATGGTTAAGTACTCCAGGAACTCAACAAATAGCATATTCTCTTACAAATAATGTTTCAGGAGAATGGAGTAAAGTAGTTTGTTTATTTAATGCTTCTTCAAATGGTACAACTATAAATTTACCTTCTGGAAACTGGGTAATTATTGCTAATGATACTAAAGCAGGGGTTGAATCTTTAGGAACTGCAAGTGGAAGTGTTCAATTACCAGGACGTTCAGCTATGATTTTAGTTGAAAAGAATAGCTTTGATAATACAGTAATAGGCAAAAAAGGAACAGTAATTGTTAATCATGTTAATCAAAATGGAGATGTAATAAAGACAGAAACTAAAACTGGAAAAGAAGGAACATCTTATACAACATCAGCAATGAATGATGAAGATTATATATTAGTAAGCACACCATCAAATGCAAATGGTAAATTTACAGATGGAACAATAACAGTAACTTATGAATATAAAGAAGATGATACACCAAGAGGAACAGTAACAGTAAAATATGTTGATAAAGAAACAGGAAATGAAATTGCAACTTCAGAATCATTAAGAGGAAAAGTTGGAAAGACTTATACTACAACAGCAAAAACTATAAAAGGATATGAATTAATAGAAACTCCTTCAAATGCTACTGGAACTTATACTGAAGGAAACAAAGTTGTAACTTATTACTATAAAGAAAAAGAAATAAAATGTTTAACAGTACATTACTATAATACAAGCTGGTCAACAGTAAATATCTATGCATATGATGAATCATCAGGAACTGCTAAACAATTTACAGGAGCATGGCCAGGAACTAAGATGAATAGTGATGGAAATGGTTGGTGGAGCTATGAAGTAACAGAAGCAGAATCAGGACAAATAATCTTTAACAATGGCTCATCACAAGAACCAGCAGGAGTTGGAAGTAGTGGATATAATGCTACAGGAGAAGTTTGGATTAAGAATGGTAAAGTTCTTACAGAAGATCCAGATGGACCAACAGAAGGAACAGTAATAGTAAAATACGTAGATGAAGCTGGAAATGAATTAGCAGCTTCAACAACCCAAAAAGGAACTGTAGGAACAAGCTATACAACAACAGCTAAAACAATATCAAATTATGATTTAATTTCAATACCAAATAATGCAACAGGAAAGTTTACAGCATCAACAATAACAGTAACTTATGTTTATTCTGAAGTAGGATTTGATGAAGCAATAGTAACAGTAAAGTATGTAGATGAAGCTGGAAATGAAATAGCAAGTTCAACAACTGAATGTGGATTTGTAGGAGATAGTTATACAACAACAGCTAAAACAATATCAGGTTATGAACTAGTTTCAATACCATCAAATGCAAGTGGCAAATTTACAAATGAAGAAATAACAGTAATTTATAAATATAAAAAATCACAAGAAGTAGAAAATCCAGGATATGTTAAAGTAAAATATGTTGATGTAGATACAAATGAAGAAATAGCTGATTCAATAACTTTAAAAGGTGAAGTAGGAACAAGCTATAGCACTACTCAAAAAACTATATCTGGATATACATTTGATTCTGTTGTTGGAAAAACAAGTGGTACTTATAAAGATGGAACTTTAATAGTAACATATAGATATAAAAAATCTAGTGGTACAGTTTTAAGTATAAGTAGCTTCACATCAAATAAAGTATCACCACAATATACAGGAACAAGTATAACATTAACAGCAAAAGCAACAGGAACAGGAACATTACAATATAGATTTAGAGTAGGAGATGGAAAAGGAAACTATTCAACAATAAAGAATTACTCAACAACAAATACAGCAACATGGAATGCAAACTATGTAGGAAATAAAATTCTTTGTGTAGATGTAAAAGATGAAAATGGGAAAGAAACAACAAAGACAATGAACTATGTAATAAATGAAAAGCCAGTAGCTCCAATAATAAGTTCATTTACAGCAAGCAAAACATCACCACAAGTACAAGGAACAGCAATAACATTAACAGCACAAGCAACAGGAACAGGGATATTACAATATAGATTTAGAGTAGGAGATGGAAAGGGAAATTATTCAACAATAAAGAATTATTCAACATCAAATACAGCAATCTGGAATGCAAACTATGCAGGAAATAAAATTCTTTGTGTAGATGTAAAAGATGGAAATGGGAAAGAAACAACAAAGACAATGAACTATGTAATAAATGAAAAGCCAGTAGCCCTAACAATAAGTTCATTTACAACAAGTAAAACATCACCACAAGTACAAGGAACAGCAATAACATTAACAGCAAAAGCAACAGGAACAGGAACATTACAATATAGATTCAGAGTAGGAGATGGAAAAGGAAATTATTCAACAATAAAGAATTACTCAACATCAAATACAGCAACATGGAA
>JALFQD010000170.1 GCA_022785265.1 Clostridium sp.
TGATAATCCTCTTTATTCTGAAACTATTGAAATTATTCCAAATGAAATTGTTACATTAAATCTTATATTATTAGAAAGTACATTATCTATATTTAGTTTAAAAGATGCTTCAAGTAGTGCCTCTACTGGTCCTCTTTCATTCTTAAGGTTTATTAATTTATCCCCAAATGCTCCACTTTTAACCCTTTCTCTTCCTAATGATGAAAAGCTATTTAATTCTGTGGAATATTTAGAAACAACAGGCTACTACACTCTTTCCCCTGGTATATATAACTTTCTTCTTACTGCAAGTGAAGCCTCATTTGCTGAAAAATTTATTAATGATTTAAATTTACGCTCTAGTTCTTTTCATACAATATATGTTATAGGACTAATAGATAAGTTACAGCCTCCTTTTGGATACTACTTTGCTAATGATGGTAAAGATTAATAAAATATAAATTCAAAGGGATTATCACACATTTAATGTGGCAATCCCTAAAAAAGTTTTAATTATTATTTTGCTTTTCCGCCCTGTTAGCTCCAAGTCAACACAAAATAATAGAATAAAAAATTCCTTTTCCTTAGCTTGATACTTCATTGATATAAATAGTATAATTATAATTATGCACGATTGTTTCCAAAATATTATGGAGGATAAAATATATGATTGTATTAAGTTGTAAAAATATAAGCAAAAGCTATGGAATAGATGAAATATTAAAAGATGTAACAGTTTCTGTTAATGAGGGAGATAAAGTTGGTATTATTGGTGCTAATGGTGAAGGTAAATCAACTTTGTTTAAGATACTTTCAAAGCAAATTCCTTATGATGATGGTGAGGTTTTTATTGATAAAAATAAAACCTTAGGATATCTTTCTCAACATCTTGACTTAGAATTTGATAATACTATATATGATGAAATGCTCACAGTTTTTTCTGATTTAATAGCCTTAGAAAATAAGCTTTCTGATTTAGAGATAAAAATGAATGAGCCATATAATGAAGAAAATGCAGAGTATCATAATAAAATTTTTAAGGATTACACTACAGCTCAAGAATTATACTCTCATAGAGGTGGTTATACATATAAAGGTGAAATAAGCAGAGTTCTTAAAGGTTTAGGATTTTTAGAAAATGATTTTGATAAGGAAATTTCTAAGCTAAGTGGAGGACAAAAAACAAGAGTTGCCTTATGTAAGCTTTTATTACTTTCACCTGAAATTTTGTTATTAGATGAACCTACAAACCATTTAGACCTAGAGGCAATAGAATGGCTTGAAGAAAATCTAAAAAACTATAAAGGTACAGTGTTAATTGTATCCCATGATAGATTTTTCTTAGATGCTGTTACTAATAGAACCTTTCAAGTTATAAATGGTCATGTAAATTGCTATAATGCACCTTATACAAAATACTTAGAGCTTAGAAAAAAGGACTATGATGCTCAGCTTAAGGCATTTAATTTACAACAAGCTGAAATTAAAAGACAAGAAGCTATAATAGAAAAGTTTAGGTCGTTTAATAGAGAAAAAAGTATTAAAGCTGCTGAAAGCAGACAAAAAGCTTTAGATAAAATGGAAAAGCTTGATGCTCCAGATGCTGAAAAGGATGCTTCTAAAATAAGCTTTGAAGCTAATGTTAAAAGTGGATTTGATGTTTTACATATTGAAAACTTAAGTAAAAGTTTTGGAGATAAGCACCTATTCTCTAATTTTTCTTTAGATTTAAAAAGAGGAGAAAAAATTGCACTTATCGGTGAAAATGGAAGAGGAAAAACCACATTATTTAAAATAATAATGGATAAAATAAAGCCTGATAGTGGTGTTAAAGTTCTTGGAGCAAATGTTGAAGTTGGATATTATGACCAAGAGCAATCAAACCTTTCTTTAGATAAAACTATTTTGGATGAAGTATGGGATGATTTTCCTTATTTAACAACCTCAAAGCTTAGAACAGCTCTTGGTTCTTTCCTATTTACAGGTGATGATGTATTTAAAACCATAGATAAACTTAGTGGTGGGGAAAAATGCAGGATAAATCTTTTAAAGCTTATGCTTTCAAAGCCTAACCTACTACTTTTAGACGAGCCTACAAACCACTTAGATATTCCTTCAAGAGAAGCCTTAGAAGAAGCAATTTTAAGCTATGATGGAACTTTAATAGTTATCTCCCATGATAGATATTTCTTAAATAAGGTTATACATAAAATTATTGAGCTTGAAGAAGATGGTTCATCTGAATACTTAGGAAATTATAGCTATTATGTTGAAAAGAAAAAAAATCCTACAAGGTTTGAAACTTATGAGGATTTAGCTAATGGTAAAACTAAAACTCAAATTAAAGAAGAAAAGAAAAAACAAAAAAATCTTCAAAAAGAAGAGAAAGCAAAACTTCAAAAAATAAAGAAAACTGAGGAAGATATTGCAAAATCTGAGGAAGCCTTAGAAAAGCTCCAAGAATCTCTTTGCTTAGAAGAAGTTTATTCTAATCCAGAAGAAAGCATAAGAGTTAATAAAGAAATTAAAGAACTTGAAGCACATATTGAAGAACTTTATGAGCTATGGGAAGAAATAAGCGAATAACCTATTAAAAATTTTTAGGCTCCTTATTTATAAAGTTGCTTTGCTAATAACTTTATAACATAAGGAACCTATATTTATTGTTTTTTATACTTTAATCTTCTATATTTTTATAATTTACTTTGTTCCTGTGCTTCCAAAGCCTCCACGTTCTGCATTTCCAAAGGATTCTACCTCTTCAAATTCTATAGATGGCATTACTTCCATTATTCTAAATTGGCCAATTTTATCTCCTCTTCTTATCCAAGTTCCATTCTTTCCTTCACATTCATCTTTTCCTTGAAGGCAATAAACTGGCATATGCCATTGGTCATTATCTCCTATGTATGTGTCATCTACCACTCCTACTGAATTTGTTTGAATTATACCCCATGTTTTAAATGTTGAACTTCTAGGAGCTAAATGTCCTTCCCAGCCTTTAGGTAATTCTAATGCAAATCCTAATGGAATCATTGCTCTTTCATTAACTTCAACAAATATATCTTTATTTGAATATACATCTATCCAATTTCCTTTTTCTATTTTTTTTAGCTTAGTAGCTCCTTCAAAATACTTAACTCTAATTTTCATGTGTTATATCTTCCTTTCAATACTAATTTACTTGTTTTATTATAACATAACTTTTTTCTTTTAATGCTTATTCTTAAATAATAATTAAGTCTAATTTAATACAAAAAATTATTACTTTACTTTTTAAGTCAATAGAATCCAAATCAATATAAAAAAAGATGTCTAATATATTTTAAGACATCTTTAAAAAATAAAATTAAAACTTATTTATTATATTATTTACAACATATATAACTGCTTCTGTGTTATCATCACTTATTGTTACTTCATTCCAATTTATATATACTGGCTTCTTAAAATATCTCTTATCTATAAGTTCAATAATTCTATAGCTTCCCTTAGGAACATTAGAAAAAACAGCTCTGCCATTTTCATCTGTTTCAATAGATTGTACTAATTGAGGAGAAATTCCATTTAGTTTATAAAGATTCATCTTTACTCCCTTTATCCTCTTTCCAAACTTATTTAAAAATGTAGCATATAC
>JALFQD010000174.1 GCA_022785265.1 Clostridium sp.
GTGGAAATTACATTAGACCTGTTTAAGGGATTGTCACGATTACCTTCTTTTCTGATATTTTAGCAATTGTGGTTTATTATAGTATTTGTCAGAAGTCTAATAGGATAAAGGAAAATTAATATTTACTGTAAAAGGAGGAACTTATGTCAAAAATACCAAAATCTAAATTGTCAAAGTATTTAGCAGAACATACTGAAAAAAATATAGATTTAGATGAACTTAAAAAAGATTGTATATCTACAGATGATGAAATGGACAAAAAGATGGAGTTTTTGTTTGGTCCTAGTAAATCTAATGAATTTTTTGAAGATGAAATTTGTGAATATATTCCTAAAGGATATGTTAGAAAACATATGTCAGAACTTAAAGCTAATAAAGATGCAGAACCATTATTTGATGACACAAAATCAGATTTAGATTCTTTTTTTAATAATGTAGATAGAGTAATGGTTACCTTTGGAGGTGGTGATGAAGAATCAAAACTTTTAGAAAAGTTAACTTTAAAAGCAAGAGAAATTTATGCTTTATTAGAAGGTACAGGGGAAAATAAATTTATATCTAAAGTAGTTTCTTTTGATAGTGTGGTAGAATATTTAGATGGCTATAAAACTGTTGATTACTTTATAGATAAAAATGTAGATAGTGTTACTAGTAGGGAAGATATAGAGAATTATTTTAAAGACCTTAAAATGTCTGTAAATGAAATATGGACTAATGCTTGTAAAGAGAATAACATAGAAGTAATTAATTCTTCTAATGAATTAAAACTTCTTTATATTGTACTTAAAGGTGGAAGTCCTAAAGATTTTGTAAGTAATGTTAAAAGCTTAGAGCCTTTTTTATTTAAAACTAAAGGTGACTTATCTTTACCAAGTGATTTAATAAATAAACTTGCCTTTTCTTGTTATATAAAAGCAATAGGTAGTGTTGATAAAGCTAAAAATTTTTTAGATAAATATGAAAATGAATTAAAGGCATTAACTATAGTAAATTGTGAAATTCGTGAAAATATATTTGAATGTAAAGGTATAGTTGAAAAGCAAAAAAGCAATCCTTATAAGATTTTATCTAAAGCTTTAATAAATATAGAAGAAGTAAATAGTGAATTAGAAAAAATGAAGGTTTAATGTCAACAAAGCATAATATATGATATTATTATAGTATAATTTAATAGATTTAAAGAATAGTGAAATGAAAAATAGGCAACCTAAAAATAGGTTGCTTATTTTAATTTTACATAAAAAAAATAATACTATATAATTATTAAAAGAATAAAAATAGGAGCAGTTAAATATATGAAGAGATTTAATACAACAGGTCTTTGTAATCCAAAGAAACATTATATGGTTGATATAAGTGATAAGTTAGAAAAAATAAAGTTATTAATAGAAAATGAAGAATACTTTGTAATAAATAGACCAAGGCAATATGGAAAAACAACAACATTAATAGCTTTAGAAAATAGTTTAAAAGAAAAGTATTTGGTTATAAGTATAAGTTTTGAAGGAATTGGAGATATTATTTTTAATGATGAGAAATTATTTTGTCAAACATTTTTAAAAAATTCTGCTAAGGCTATAAAATTTATTGATAAAGATAATAGTAATAAATTACTGAAGTATTCTAAGGAAGTTATCAATTTAGATAATTTAAGCGATTATATAAGTGAGTTTATTGAAGAATGTAATAAAGAAGTAATTCTTATAATAGATGAAGTTGATAAAAGTTCTAATAATCAATTGTTTTTAAATTTTTTAGGTATGCTTAGAAATAATTATTTAGATAGGGAAAAGGGAAAGGCAGTTACATTTAAATCTGTAGTATTAGCTGGAGTTTATGATATAAAGAACTTAAAATTAAAACTAAGACCAGATGAGGAAAGAAAGTATAATTCACCTTGGAATATAGCAGTGCCTTTTAAAGTTGATATGAGCCTTCATGAAGATAAAATAAAAAATATGTTAGATGAATATGCTTTAGATAAAAATTTAGAATTTGACACATTAAAGGCAGCAGAGTTTATATATTTTTATACAAGTGGCTATCCTTTTTTAGTAAGTAGATTATGTCAAATAATAGATGAAGACTTAGGAGCTTCTTGGAATGAAGAAAATATGTTAAAGGCTGTAAAATTATTGTTAAGTGAAAAAAATACATTGTTTGATGATGTTATCAAAAATGTGTCTAATAATAAAGATTTATATGAGTATATATTTGACATTGTATTTAATGGAGCAACAAAAGATTTTAATATAGATAATAATTTAGTAGATTTAGGAGTTACTTTTGGATATTTTAAAGATGAAGATGGAAAGGTAAAAATATCTAACAGGCTTTTAGAACAAAGGCTTTATAATTACTTTGTAACAAACTTAAAATTAAGAAACGTTGCAGGCTACAACATAAAAGCAAACTTTATAGAAGGAACAGGACTTAATATAGAAAAGATTTTAATAAAGTTTCAAGAATTTATGAAAGAACAATATAGTAGTATTGATAAAGATTTTCTAGATAGTAGTATTGATAAAGATTTTCTAGAGCGTGAAGGAAGACTTATATTTTTATCCTTTATAACCCCAATAATAAATGGAGTAGGTTTTGCTTTTAAAGAGGTACAAATATCAGAAGAAAAAAGATTAGATGTAGTAATAACCTATAATGAAAATAAATATATAATAGAGCTTAAAATATGGCGTGGAGAAGAATATCATGAAAAAGGGCTAAAGCAATTAGCAGATTACCTTGATATAAATAATCAAAA
>JALFQD010000190.1 GCA_022785265.1 Clostridium sp.
ATCTGCATTTCCAGTTAAAGTAATCCAGCCACCACTTAAATTAAGCTTGCACATTATGTTTAATGTATTGGTATCACTTATCTTTTTTAATAATGTTCCTAATTCAAAGGTTGTTAATTCATATTTCAAGTTAAACACCTCATTTTTTTATTTTTAGTATGCTTATATTTGTTAAAATATATAATGAATAAAGTTTTCTTACTTTATAATTTTAATACTAATTTAACAAAGAAAGAATAGAAAATTTAATACTTTCTTAACTTTTAATTTATAAAAACTTATTTGTTTAGAAATATAATTTAAACAAATTAAGATTATGGTAAAATTTTTTATTGAGGGGGCGATTATTATGTTAAAAATAAAGGAATTCACAAAAATATATACTGGAGGAAAAAAGGCTGTTGATAACTTAAATTTAGAAGTTGAAGCTGGGGATATTTATGGATTTATAGGTCATAATGGTGCAGGAAAAACAACAACAATAAAAGCTATAGCTGGAGTTTTAGATTTTAAATTTGGAGATATTGAAATCAATGGTATATCAATAAAAAAGAAACCTGAAAAATGTAAAGAGCAGATGGCATATATTCCTGATAATCCTGATTTATATGAGCATTTAACAGGTATTCAATATTTAAATTTTATTGGAGACATTTTTAAAATAAAAAAACAAGAGAGAGAAGAAGCAATAAAAAAATATGGTGATATGTTTGAAATAACATCAAACTTAGGAGATTTGATTTCTTCTTATTCTCATGGTATGAAACAGAAACTAGCAATTATATCAGCACTTATTCATAAACCAAAGCTACTTATTTTAGATGAACCATTTGTAGGTCTTGACCCAAAGGCAGCACATATTTTAAAAGGAATAATGAAAGAGTTATGCCAAGAAGGAGGGGCAATATTTTTCTCTACCCATGTTCTTGAAGTGGCAGAAAAGTTATGTAATAAAATTGCTATAATAAAAGGTGGCAAGCTTATTGCAAGTGGAGAGACAGAAAAAATTATAGGAAATAATACTTTAGAAGATGTATTTATGGAGTTGATAGATAATGAGTAATGTTTGGATACTTTTAAAAGTACAATTAATGGGCTTTTTTGGAATAAATAAAGCTATTCATTCAAAAAGTAAAAAAGAAAAAGATAAAATTATATATTTATTAATTGGAGGTATAATAGTTCTTTTTACCATGGGAGTTTACTCATCTTTAGTAAGCTATGGAATAGGAAAAGTTTTTAAAGCACTAAATATTACTGAAATGTTACTTGCTATAATGTTATCTGCAAGTAGCTTAATAATATTATTTACAACTGCTATTAAAGCAAATGGAGCATTATTTGGTTGTGGAGATTATAATATGATTATGTCTCTTCCAATAAAAACAAGTCATATTATTATGAGTAAAATACTTACATTATATGTTTTAAACTTTATTTTAAGTTCTTTAATTATGGTACCAGCAGGAGTAATTTATGGAATTTTAGAAGGTATGTCAATAATATATTATGTAGTGTTTGGTATAACATTATTTATTATTCCCTTAATTCCATTAGTTATAGCTATGATTTTAGGTTCATTAATAGCATTTATATCAACAAGATTTAAATATAAAAATTTAGTTAATACAATACTAACATTTATACTTGTTATAACAATAATGGGGACATCTTTAAATATTAATAAAATTGAACATAATATTGGAAATATAGGAAAAGCATTAGGAAATAGTATATATAAGATATATCCTTTATCAAGAGTATATGTAAAAGGAATTTGTGAGCAAGACATTTTATCATTACTTATATTTGTAGGACTTTCCATAGGGATTTTTGTATTATTTTCTAACATTCTTTCAGTAAAGTTTAAAGACATTAATAGCAAAATTATTTCTAAAAGTGCTAGTGGAAATTATGAAATTAAGGACTTAAAGATTTCATCACCTTTTAAAGCTTTATATAAAAAAGAATTAAAGAGATATTTTTCATCAACTCTTTATGTTGTAAATACAGGAATTGGAGTTATATTTTTAATAGCAGCATCTATAGCAATATGTGTAATTCCATCAGCAAAAATTGAAGAAATTTTTCAAGTGCCAAATATACTAGAAGTGATAAAAAGTTATGCACCATTTATGTTTTCTATATTTATTGTTATGTCATGTACTACAAATTCATCTATATCATTAGAAGGAAAGAATGTATGGATATTAAAATCCTTACCAATAAAGGTGAAAGTGATACTACTAAGCAAGATAGCTGTAAATTTAACAATTTTAATACCAGCAATATTTATTTGTTCAATAATGCTTTCATTAAAATTAAAAATGGATGCTATACAAAGTATTTTGTTATTTATTATGCCTTGTGTATTTTCATTTTTTATAAGTATTTTTGGTATTGTGGTTAATTTAAAATTCCCTAATTTAGAATGGACTAATGAAGTTACTCCAATTAAACAAAGTATGTCAGTTTTTATTACTATGATAACAGGAGTAATTTTAGTAGGAATTTTAGTAGGTGCAACAATAAAGATTGAAAGCCTTAAAATAGATTTAGTTATTTTAATTATTACTTTAGTGTTAACATTAGTTACAATTATTTTATATAAAATTATGAATAAAATAGGGGAAGAAACATTTAAGAAATTATAAAATGTTGTATTTAAATAAGTAATTTTAGGTTATAATAAAACAGAAGATAAAATAAAGCTAGAAAGGGGAAAAATATGAGCGGAAAACAACATAGTTGCATAGGAACAGTAGCTGCAATAATATTAGGTGTTGGTTTTACAGTAGGACAATCAGGAGCTATAAATATTTTAACAGTTTTATTATTTGTTATTGGAGCTTTAGTGGGGTCATTGATTGTTGATATAGATTCAAAAAGGTCAAAGGCATCTCAACAATTTACTAGAATAGTTACAATAATATTTTGGGTATTTTTAATTTTTGTAATATACCAAAAATATTTATCAAATAATGCTTTAATAAATGGAGCTATGAACTTTACAGGAATAAAAAGTTTACTTGATAAAATAGTAATTTTATTTCTTATTATAGCTAAAACTTACATAAAAAGTGGATTTGCACTTATGATTTTATGTGTGCTTACAACACTTGGAAAAATGTCACCACATAGACAATTTACACATAAATGGTTTGGTACAAGCTTATTTTGTATAACAGCCTATTTTGCTTTTGAAAATAAAATAGCAGTTGGATTTATTTTAGGATACATATTACATATAGTTGCCGATAAGACAACACCTGCTGGAATAGATTTCTTTGATTTTAAACTTCCATTACAAAATAGAAGAGGAAAGTTAGACTTTCATTTTTAAAGTAAAAATGATA
>JALFQD010000203.1 GCA_022785265.1 Clostridium sp.
ATTATGAAATTAAAAAAATTAGACCATTCAATGATATTTATACTTATTTTAGGCTCATATGCTCCTTTTTGTTTAATTGCTCTTCATAACTCAATTGGATATGCATTATTTGCAGCTGTAGCAATTTCATCAGTTATAGGAATAATATTTAAGCTTTTATGGGTTACATGTCCAAGATGGCTTAGTAGTGTAATATATATTGCAGTAGGTTGGTTTGCTGCTTTTGCAGTTTATCCACTTTCACAAGTTTTAGCTAAACCTAGTCTTATATTATTAGTACTTGGAGGAGTTCTTTATAGTATTGGTGGAATTATATATGCTTTAAAAAAGGATGCAATTAAAATTGGAGTATTTGGTTCACATGAAATATTCCATATATTCATAATGCTTGGTACACTATGCCACTTTATTTCAGTATTTGTTTATGTATTATAATTTCTTTATAATATAAAAAATAGACCTGCTACATCACATTTAATGTAAGCAGGTCTATTTTTAGCTATTTCATAACTTTCCTAAATTTTTTCCTAAACTTTTCCTAAATTTTCCGTGCATTTTTTTATTTTTTATGATGCTTGAATTTTTTCTGAAAATATGTTTCCATCTTTATCTTTTACTTCAACATATATTTCTTTGTTTTTTATGGTAGGTGTTATCCATGCAATAGAATTAGAAGTTGAAAAATCTCTTATTATATTTTCATTTCCCTCATTATCTTTAAATAAAAATCTGTATTGTAAATCCTCTTCACTTTCACCCTCTATTTTTAATATAACTTCTAATGCACTTCCCTGTAAATTATTTATTGTCATACTAGATTTAATTTTACTCTCTTCTGAATCAATTAATTTTTTTTACTGTATAACTCATTGATTTTCTTGTCACCTTTCCATTTTCATCCTTTACATCTACATATAAAGTTTTATTTCCTATTTGTTTGGTTGTCCATATATATTTATTGGATGTTGTATAGTCTCTTAACTTATACCAATTACCTTTATCATCTTTTATTAAAAATTTATATTGTAATGTCCCATTTCCTGTTGCTTCTGCTGTTAATGTTACCTTTGTACCACTTATCTGTGGTGATACTTTATCTGCTGTAAATGAAGTTATCCCTAATGTTTGTTCTGATTCTTGAATTTCTTTAAACTCAAATGAAGAATTTTGTGCAAAAGTTTCTGCATATGAATCTTTATATCCATAAATAGTTGCCCAACAATAATTGAATGCATTATCTTCTATAGTTGTTACTGACCTTGGTATTGTTATTTCTAAAGATCCACAATATGAAAATGTATATTCTTTTATAGTTGTTACTGAATTAGGTATTTTTATACTTTCCAAACTTTCACAATTGTCAAATGCATGTGCTCCTATGCTTGTTACTGAATCTGGTATTGTTATATTTGTTAAATTAGAACAATAACCAAATGCATAATCTCCTATGCTTGTTACTGAATCTGGTATTGTTATATTTGTTAAATTAAAACCCCACCTATACAAACTACCAAATGCATAATCTCCTATCTCTTTTACAGAACTTGGAACTTTATATGATAATTCTTCTTTTCCTCGAGGGTATTTTACTAATACACTTTTATCTTTATTAAATAATACTCCATCTTCATCAGCATAATTCTTGTTATCTTTATCAACTTTTATATTTGTTAATCCATCACAATAACTGAAAGCATGAGTTCCTATGCTTGTCACAGAAGCTGGTATTATTATATTGGTCAAATTATCACAATCCTTAAATGTGTCGTCTTTTATACTTATTAATGAATTTGACAATTTTACATCTGTTAAATTATCACAATCAAAAAATGCATATTCTCCTATACTTGTTACTGAATCTGGTATAGTTATATTTGTGAAAGCACCGTGAGTAAATGCAAAATCTCCTATACTTATTAATGAATTTGATAATTTTATATCTGTCAAACTGCTACAAGTAACAAATGCAGAATCTCCTATACTTGTTACTGAATTTGGTATAATTATATTTGTTAAACTCCAACACTCACAAAATGCACCTTCTCCTATGCTTGTTAACGAATTTGACATACTTATATTTGTTAAACTCCAACAATGCCCAAATGCATAGTTTCCTATACTTGTTACTGAATCTGCCATTGTTACACTTGTTAAACAAGTACAATATATAAATGCAGAATCCCCTATACTTGTTACAGGTTTTCCATCAATTTTGCTAGGAATATTCACATCTGTATCTGTTCCAATATACTTTATAATAGTTACTTCTCCATTATTGTTTACTTCATATTGAAAGCCATCATCTGTTTCCATTACTTCTTCTGCTGCTGACACAGATAAGTTATTTTCTGGAATTATTCCTGTAAATGTACATGTTGTTGTAGCTGTAGCTATTATCATTGCAATAGCCAATATTTTTTTTACCTTTTTCAATTTATGTTCCCCCTTATTTACCAATTAAAAACTTTATTCATATAGATAGAGTCATAAATTTCATTTTGGTTTCACTTTTTTAAAAAAAATTAATAATTTTTTTAATTTATTTTAGAAGGCTTTTGTGTTTCATCTGCAACTGCTTCTATTTCTCCTATTTTATATTTGTATAATGATTCTGTTAGGGTTGTACCTCTAAGCATTTTATTGTAATTTTCATCATTACTTATATATTTTTTATTTTTATCTGTTATTAGGTTGTTGAATAACTAATTTTTACAAATAATTGTTCAAGAAAATATTCTTAGAAATTATAAATTCCAAGGATATTTTCTACTTTTTATTCCTTGTTGTTTTTTATTAAATTCATCTACCAAGTATGCTAATAATACCCACTTTATATGACGTTCGTATCGAGCTTTCCCATATAATCTTGGATTTTCTAAATTGTATAATCCTTTCAACATTGAAAATAACTGCTCTATTTTTAATCGATTTTTATATAATCTTTCTCCTATTGGAGACTGCATAAATAAGGCATTTTCATATCTTTTAGTTGTAAATGACTCAATACTTTTTGCTTTACGCATATTGATATCAGTCAATAGATTAACCTTTAAATTAGAAGCAATCTTAAACCAATCTGAAGAATCATATGCTGCATCAGCAAGTATTAAAAAAGGATTATAAACTTTAGCTTCATAAAGCAAATCTGAGAGCTGATTGTCATAAACATTTGCTGTTGTTAAATTAAAGAGTAATGGAATTATAATATCAGTAACTGTTGCAATACAATGTAATTTATAGCCCTTAAAATAACCAAGACGAGTACCTTTACCGGATTTAGCTTCGCTATCATATTTAGAACTTCTTAATCCTGTTCCATCTATTGCACATAATCTGGTTTCAGGGTCAATGAGTTCAACAAACATAGCATAAACACCATAATATATATGCTTTTCTAAATTCTTTGCTCTTAATGATAAAGTAGAGTAATCTGGAACATCATTAATTTGAATTATAGATTTAAATATATGGTCTTGTTTTATT
>JALFQD010000222.1 GCA_022785265.1 Clostridium sp.
TAGAATGATTTCCATGCTCTAGAACATCCTCCATAGTTATATTAATATTCATGGAGTTTAATTTATCTATTATTTTTCTTGCTCTTTCTACCCTTGACTTCATCACCTTATCTAGTGTAAATTTAAGATTTTTATTATCAAGATCCATAAAGTACCCTAAAATGTGTAATTCTATATTATTATACTCAGTACTAAATTCAACTCCAGGTATTATACGTATTTCTTCATCATTAATCTTAGTTATATACTGAGAACTTATTGTATCATGGTCTGTTATTGATATGTACTTTATCCCTTGTTTTTTAGCTAAACTAACTATTTGCTCTGGGGTTAAAATTCCATCAGAGTAGGAAGAATGAATATGTAAGTCTGCATACTTCATACTATGCCACCTTCCTTCCCATATATAAATAAAATATAGCATTATTTATCTTTAATGTAAACTATATAATATAACCCAGAAAAGAGTGGCAAAAGCCACTCTGTTCATATAGCATTACTCTGAATCTACTAATTCTTCGTTATAGTAAGTAGCCACTCTGTCAAATTCTTCTTCATCAGGAACTACTAGTTCTTCATTTTCATCTTCACCCTCAACTCTAAACATATATACAGAGTCATCTTCTGGGCTTTGAGCTAAAACATATACTTTTTCTTCATATTCAAATTGGTCAATTATAGGACAAGAAATCATATTTCCATTTTCATCCTCTAAATCTATAAATAAAGTATCAATATCCTCAACATCATATCCAAAATTTTCTTCATTTTTATTACTCATTTCTAAGCCTCCTTAAATTTAAAAATATTAGTCTAATTAATTTTACCCTTTATCTTAATAAATTAAAAGAACTTTTTTATTTATTTATAAATTTATTTTTAAAATTAATTTAAACATAGAAAAAAGGACAGAGATTTCTCTCTGCCCTAAAATTTATTAAATATTACTTTCCAGCTAACTTCTTGTAACCAGCAAGTCTATCCATAGCATCTTTGTGAGTCTTTTCAAATAATGCTTCAGCTGCTTCTGGGAATGCCTTAGCTAATGAAGCATATCTAACTTCACCCATTAAGAATTCCTTAAAGTCTCCTGTTGGTTCCTTAGAATCTAATACAAATGGGTTCTTGTCAGTTCCAACTAATGTTGGGTTGTATCTGTACATTGACCAGTATCCACATTCACTAGCTCTCTTAGCTTCTAATTGGCTGTTACCCATACCAATTCTGATACCATGGTTTATACATGGAGCATAACCTATGATTAATGATGGTCCTTGATAGCTTTCAGCTTCTGCTATTGCTTTAAGAACTTGGTTCTTATCTGCACCCATGTTAACTTGAGCAACATATACATAACCATAGCTCATAGCCATCATTCCAAGGTCTTTCTTCTTAGTTCTCTTACCACTTGCAGCGAACTTAGCTATTGCAGCAGCTGGAGTAGCCTTTGAAGATTGTCCACCTGTATTTGAGTAAACTTCTGTATCGAATACGAATATATTTACATCTTCTCCAGATGCTAATACGTGGTCAACTCCACCATATCCGATATCGTAAGCCCAACCGTCTCCTCCGAATATCCATTGAGATGGCTTAACAAATAAATCTTTTCTGTCTAGTATTGATGCAACACAGTCACAGTTAACTGCTTTTAATGCATTTTCTAATCTTTCTGCTCTATCTCTTGTTCCTTCTCCGTTATAAAGGTTAGCTATCCAATCTTCAGCAGCTTCTTTAGCTTCTCCTTCTAAGTTTCCTAAAATTGCCTTTAAGTCTTCAGCTAAAGTTTCTCTTTGAGCCTTAACTCCTAAGAACATACCTAAACCAAATTCTGCATTATCTTCGAATAATGAGTTAGCCCAAGCTGGTCCTTGACCCTTCTTGTTCTTAGTGTATGGAGTTGAAGGAGCAGAACCTCCCCAAATTGATGAACATCCTGTAGCATTAGCTATCATCATTCTGTCACCAAATAATTGAGTTATTAACTTAGCATATGGAGTTTCTCCACAACCAGCACAAGCACCTGAGAATTCAAGTAATGGTTGTTCGAATTGGCTTCCTTTTACTGTAGTCTTGCTCATTGGGTTCTTCTTATCTGCAACATCATTTCTTAAGTAATCCCAAGCTTCGTCTTGAGCTGCTTGAGTTGCTGCTGGCTTCATTTCTAAAGCGTTAACTGGACAAACTTGAGCACAGTTTCCACATCCAGAACAGTCTACTGCACTAATTCCCATAGAGAAGAATAATGGTTCTTCTGTCTTTAATGCCTTAGCATCAACTACTTTTGCAGATGCTGGAGCAGCTGCTTTTTCTGCTTCTGTTAATAAGAATGGTCTAATTACAGCATGTGGACATACGAATGAACATTGGTTACATTGGATACACTTATCTGATAACCATTCTGGAACATTTACAGCAATTCCTCTCTTTTCAAATGCTGCAGTACCAGCTTCGAAAGTACCATCTTCCATTCCTATGAATGTAGATACTGGAAGAGAATCTCCTTCTTGTCTGTTCATTGGAATAACTATATCCTTAACGAAATCTGAAGCGTTCTTTATTGGAGCAACTTCTTCGTCAACAGCGTCCTTCCAAGATTCTGGGATTTCAATCTTAACTAAAGCTTCAACACCCTTATCTATTGCAGCGTTGTTCATGTCAACAACTTTTTGTCCCTTCTTACCATAAGAAGTTACAACTGCTTGCTTTAAGTAAGTTATTGCATCTTCAACTGGAATTATGTTAGCTAATTTGAAGAATGCAGATTGCATTATCATGTTTATTCTTCCACCAAGACCAATTTCTTGAGCTATAGCAACAGCATTTAATGTATAGAATTGAATGTTGTTGTTTGCCATGAATCTCTTATAAGAAGCTGGTAAGTTCTTTTCTAAGTCGTCCTTGTCCCAAATTGTATTTAATAAGAAAGTGCTTCCTGGTTTTAATCCATCAAGTACATTGTACTTATGAACATATGATTGGTTAGAACAAGATACGAAGTCTGCCTTGTTTATTAAGTATGGAGACTTAATAGCCTTCTTACCAAATCTTAAGTGAGATACTGTTATACCTCCTGATTTCTTAGAATCATAGAAGAAATATCCTTGAGCATACATATCTGTGTGGTCTCCGATAATCTTTATAGCACTCTTGTTAGCACCAACAGTACCATCTGATCCTAATCCCCAGAACTTACAAGCTGTTGTTCCTTCTGGTGTAGCATCTATATCTTCTGTTACTTCTAATGACTTGTTTGTAACATCATCTTTGATTCCTATTGTAAATCCATCAATTGGTTCAGCCTTTGCTAAGTTTGCATAAACTGCAGCAATGTGAGCTGGGTATGGGTCTTTAGAACCTAATCCATATCTACCACCAACGATAACTGGAGCATTTTCTTTACCATAGAATGCATTCTTAACATCTAAGTATAATGGTTCTCCAGCAGAACCTGGTTCCTTAGTTCTATCTAAAACAGCAATTGCTTTAACTGTTGAAGGGATTGCTGCTATTAATTTTTCTACTGAGAATGGTCTGTATAATCTTACTTTAACAACACCAACTTTTTGTCCGTTAGCATTTAAGTAATCTACTGTTTCTTCACAAACATCTGTAGCAGAACCCATAGCAACGATAACTCTATCAGCATCTGGTGCTCCATAGTAATCGAAGCAGTGATATTCTCTTCCTGTAAGTTTTGTTATTTCTGCCATGTATCCTTCAACGATATCTGGGATAGCTTCATAATACTTATTAACAACTTCTCTTTCTTGGAAGTAGATATCAGCATTTTGAGCAGTACCTCTTGTTACTGGATGATTTGGGTTTAATGCTCTGTTCTTGAAAGCCTTAACTGCATCCCAGTCAACTAATTTTCCTAATTCATCATATTCAAGAACTTCAATCTTTTGAATTTCATGAGATGTTCTGAATCCATCAAAGAAGTTTAAGAATGGAATTCTTCCCTTTATAGCTGCTAAGTGAGCTACAGCTGATAAATCCATAACTTCTTGAACTGAACCTTCTGCAAGCATTGCAAAACCAGTTTGTCTTGCTGCCATAACGTCTTGATGGTCTCCAAATATGTTAAGAGCTGAAGTAGCTAATGCTCTAGCTGATACATGGAATACTCCTGGAAGCATTTCACCAGCAATCTTATACATGTTAGGTATCATTAATAATAAACCTTGTGAAGCTGTATAAGTTGTAGTTAATGCACCTGCTTGAAGTGATCCATGAACTGCACCAGCAGCACCTGCTTCTGATTGCATTTCCATTACTTTAACAGGTTGTCCAAATAAGTTCTTTCTTCCTTGTGCTACCCATTCATCAACATGTTCTGCCATAGGAGATGATGGAGTTATTGGGTAAATAGCTGCAACTTCTGTGAAAGCATATGAAATATGAGCTGCTGCAGTATTACCGTCCATAGTTTTCATTTTTCTCATCTTGTAAGACTCCTCTCTTATATAAAAAATTTAAGAATAAGCTTGTTTATAAAATGATTCTTTTAAAGACTGAATTTAACGCAAAAATATCCTATCCTTAAATGTTATTTTAAGGTATATTGTTAATTTGTTAACATTCTTTGCTTCTACTAAAACCAATTTCACTTATAATTATATAACAGTATATTTTTTTTTCAAGTTTATTGTCACTTTTTTTTAATTTTTTTACATTATTAACTTACAATTTTCATTCTAAAACTCTATACTAATTATGCTATTTATTTTTAATTTCAGACATTATCACTTCTAAGACAGCCTCATTTCCCATTTTACTTTTTCCTTTTTTCATATTTTGAATTAACACTTGCTTTTTTTCAACAAGTTCATTTACTTTATTTAAAAAGGTTTCATTTGTTATATCTTCTTCTTCTATAACCAAAGAATATCCTTCTTTTGCAAATGAATTTGCATTTAAAATTTGGTCTCCTCTACTTGCCTTTTTTGATAATGGAATAAGTAATGTAGGTTTGTTAAGAACTAAAAATTCAAAAATTGAATTTGCTCCAGCTCTTGAAATTATATAATCTGCTGCAGTCATCAAATCTGGAAGCTCTTCTTTTACATATTCAAATTGTTTATATCCTTTTTTATTTTTTAAATTATCATCTATATTATTTTTTCCACAGATATGGATAATATCAAATCTTTTTAGTAATTCATCTAAATTATCTCTTATAACTGAATTGACAATCTTTGAGCCAAGACTTCCACCCATTATAAAAAGAATTTCTTTATCTCCATAAAATCCACAAAAATTTAATCCCTTAACTTTAGAACCTTTTAGTATTTCTTCTCTTATAGGACTTCCTGTTAATACTCCTTTATCTCCTTTTATATATTTTAAGCTTTCTCTAAATGTTACACATAGCTTATCACAAAAAGGAGCTGAAAGCTTGTTAGCAAGACCTGGAGTTATATCTGATTCATGGGCAACTACTGGAATTTTTCTTAAAGAAGCTGCTACTACAACTGGCACAGATACAAATCCTCCTTTTGAAAATACCACATCTGGCTTTTCTTTTTTCATTATTTTTGATGCTTCAAAAACACCTTTTACAACCTTAAATGGGTCTGAAAAGTTTTTTAAGTCAAAATATCTTCTTAATTTTCCACTAGATATTCCATAATAAGGTATATTTGCGTCTTTTACTATTTCTTTTTCTATTCCATCTTTACTTCCTATATATTTAACTTCAAAATTATTTTTCTCAAGGCTTGGAATCAAAGCAAGATTAGGATTTACATGCCCTGCTGTCCCTCCCCCTGTCATTATAATTTTATATTTCTTCAATTTTTATTCACTCCTTAAAAATTATAATCTAAAGGCTTTTACATTTAATTGAATTGTTCTTTTTCCATTAAATTCATTTATACTTGGATAATATATTATATCCATATTAAAGCCTGCATATCCATCAACTTCTAACTTCAAGAATCTATTTTCTCCATACTTATCTATAAATTCTTCTTTAAAATGTTCATATTTATCAAAATTTATTCCATCTATATATTCTCCTGTAAGAGAATTTTTAAATCTAAATTTCATAAACTTTCCTTCCTTCCCCATAAAGAAAACTCTTGTTACTTCAAGATTTTTTGCTCCTAAAAGTGGACTATTATTTCCTTTTCCAAAAGGTCTTAAAGATTCTATATCACAAACTAAAGATTCATCTATTTTTTCTATTGAAATTGGAGAATCTATTTTTATTACTGGAATAATATCTTCATCTGTTAATTCACATTTTGATAAAAGTGCTTTTTTCAAAAGAGGTAAATTTTCTTTTTTAACAGATAAGCCAGCTGCCATTGGATGTCCTCCAAACTTATCTATATATTCTTTACACTTATTAAGTTCTTCAAACATATTGTATCCTTCAATGCTTCTTCCTGAACCTTTTGGCATATCTTTTCCTTTAGTCATTATTATGGTTGGAAGATTGTAATACTCTCTAACCCTTCCTGCTACTATTCCTGCTATACTTTCATGAATTTCTTCATCATAGACAAATATAACTTTATCATCTTTATTTTTCTCTTTTTTTATCTTTTCTAAAACTCTTTCTACGCTTTCTTCTGTCATGTCTTGTCTTTTAGCGTTTAACTCATGAAGCTTTTGTGCTAAATCCTTTGCTCTATCATCATCTTCTGTTATTAATAATTCAACAGATAAATCTGCTGTGTCAAGCCTTCCCGTTGCATTTATACAAGGACCTAATACAAAACCAAAATGATATTCACCTATGGTTTTGCCCTCTAATTTTGATACCTTTATAAGTTCATTTAATCCTTTATTAGGATTATTATTTATTATTTTTAATCCTTCTTTTACTATGATTCTATTTTCATCTAAAAGTTCTACAACATCACATACTGTCGCCATGGCTGCAAACTGATATAAATATTTAAAATCATCAAAACTTCTTCCCATGGCTTTTACTAATTGTTCTGAAAACTTCAATGCAATTCCAGCACCACATAGTTCTTTAAAAGGATAACTATCATCTTGTTTTGGATTTATAACTGCATCCCCTTTTGGAATAACATTTTTTCTTTCTCCACCTTCTTCAATATAAGGTATATCATGGTGGTCTGTTATTACTACAGTCATTCCAAGTTCTTTTGCTAATCTTACTTCCTCCATAGCTGATATTCCATTATCACAGGTTAATATAACTTCTACTCCCTCTTCCTTGAGCTTTCTTATTCTACTACTATTCATTCCATAGCCCTCATCTTCACGATTTGGAATATGATACTTAAAATTTGCTCCTAAAGCTTGAAGAACTTTATATAATATAGTTGTACTACACACTCCATCACAGTCATAGTCTCCATATATTACTATCTTCTTTTTATCTAATATTGCATTTTTTATGATAGAAACACCTTTTTTCATATCCTTCATAAGACTTCCATCATGTAAATCATTTATTGTTCCATTTAGAAAAAGAGAAGCTTCTTTTTCTGTTTTTATATCTCTATTTGCAAGTAACCTAACCATTAAAGGATGTAAATTAGTTTCTTTGCTAAGCTTTTCAAACTCTTGCTTTCTGTTAATTGCTACCCATTTTTCTTTCAAAAACTCCTCCACCCTTCATAAAAAATAATTTTTCACTTTCTTATAAATTAAAAACAAAAAAATGTGTAATGCTATTTGTCTGTATGAAATAACATTACACCATATTTATGATTTATTTATATAACATACCTGCACTTATTGTTTTATAGCTTTCTTTACCTAAAACTTCTAAAAGCTTATATGCAAATTCCATTGCTGTAGCTGGTCCTCTGCTTGTTATGATATTTCCATCAACTTCAACTTTATTTTCTGTATAATTGCATCCTTTAAGTTCTTCTTCAAAGCCTGGATAAGAAGTTATATTTCTTCCTGTTATTATATCTGCCTTTGCAAGAACTATTGGTGCTGCACATATTGCTGCTACAAGCTTATTATTTTCATAAAAATACTTAGCTAAATCTGTAATTCTCTTATCATCTCTTAAGTTTGTAGCACCAGGTAATCCTCCTGGAAATACTATTAAATCATAGTCTTTTAAATCTTCACCAAATTCTCTGTCTGCTTTAACAAAAATATTATGAGCACCCTTAACCTCTAATTCTTTTGTAGCTACCATATCACAATAAACATTTGCTCTTCTCATTATATCTACAACTGTTAATGCTTCAATTTCTTCAAAGCCCTCTGCCAAAAAAACTGCTACCTTTTTCATTAAAAATTCCTCCTTTTATTTTAAAAATGTCACATTTTTTATTTCATCATCAAGCACTACAATCATTACACAACTTCCTCTTCCTGCTCTATTTTGAAGCTTTATATCATCTAACAATATATTTTTAACTTCTTTATTTTTAGAGGTAAGCTGAATCATACTATGAATTTCATCTTCATATCCTATGCTCATAACGCATTTTCCAAATATAACCTCATCTTCTTCTTTAAGGCTTATTCCAGTTACTCCTGAAGATATTCTACCCATAGAACTTACACTTGATACAGGGAACCTTATTGCCATTCCTTTTTTAGTTATCATTATTAACTGTCCTACATTTTCCCCTGCAATATCAATGTTTATTATTTCATCATCTTCAGTTTTAAACTTATATGCTTGTTGCATTATATATTTTCCTTCAAATTCTTTCAGATTAGATTTTCTTACTATTCCTTTTTTAGTGAAGGTATATACTGCATATCTTTCATCAAATTCTTCTATTGAATATAAACCAATAACTTTTTCTCCCTTAACAAGATTATCTGCTAAGTTAGTTATTGGGAATTCTTTTTTTATAGCTTCTTCAATGATAAAAGATGCTATTTTTATTATATTCCCCTTATTTGTAAACATCAATAACTGACATTTAGAATTTGTATTTATTTTTAGCTTATCACTTTTACCTACTTTTGAAAAATATTTTAATATTCCTTTTGATGTTATTCCTACTCCAAATTCATTTACTTTAAACTCTTCTGTGTATTCTATACTTACTACCTTATCCTTTGAAGAAAGGTTAAATAATTCATAGCCTAATAAATTTCTAGGAGTATCTTCAAGAGAAGTTGGAATTTCAACAGTAAAGTCTAGTCCTAATTCTGTTTTTACCCTTAAGAACTTATTTTCATCATTTTGCATTTCTACCATTACAACTTCTTCATTTGCTCTTAATTTACTTGCTTGTAGCTTTGAGTAATTAGTTATGAATTTGTCTAAAGAAGATTTTTTTATTGTTCCTCTATCAGTTATTATTTGAATATATTTATCTTTTGAAAACTCATCAACAGATAGAACTCCAACTATTTTCTCTTCATCTAAATTAAAGGATTTTATTATTATATCAATTCTTTCTCCTTTTTCTTTCCACTTATATTCTGGAATATTAATGCCTTTTATTTGATACATATTACCCTTATTTGTAAATATAAGAAGACTTTCTTTAGTGTTTGATTTAATTAAATACTTAAGTTCGTCTCCTTCTCTATATTCAATTTCATCAGCATTAAAATTAGACCTACTATAATTTTTATAAGGTATTCTTTTTATAAATCCATCTTTAGAAAGAGTTATCATAACATCTTCAACAACGATAAGCTCATCTAGATGAATTTTTGCCTCACTTTCATCTTCTATTATTGCTGTTTTTCTTGGAGTTCTATATTTATCAGTTATTTCTTTTAACTCAGTCTTTACAACCTTTAAAAGCTCTTTTTCGTCTGAAAGTATTTTTTTATACTTTTTTATCTTTCTTTCTAATTCTTTATACTCCTTTTGGAATACATTTATTTCAAGACCTGTAAGTCTATATAGCATAAGCTCTAATATAGCATTTGCTTGTGGCTCTGTAAAGTCAAAGTTTTTTATTAAGTTTATTCCTGCATCTTTTTTAGATTTTGAATTTCTTATTGTATTTATTACTTCATCTAAAATATCTATAGCTTTTATAAAACCTTCAACTATATGAAATCTTTTTTCTGCAAGTTCAAGTTCTTTAACTGTTCTTCTTGTAACTATATCCTTTTGATGATTTACATAATGCTTTATTATAGTTTTTAAACCCATAGTTTCTGGCTTTCCATTTGCTAAAGCCACCATATTAAAGCTTATGTTACATTGAAGGTCTGTTTTTTTGTATAAATATTTAAGAACCTTATCTACTCCTTCTTTATCTACAGATTTCTTAAACTCTATTACAGCCCTTATTCCTGTTCTATCAGACTCATCTCTTATATCTGTAATTGCTTCTAAAGCCTTTGCATGTCTTTTGTCCCCTGTCATTTCAGATATTGTTTGAAGAAGCTTTGCTTTATTTCTTCTAAAAGGGAACTCTGTAATAACTATTCCAAGTCTTCCATTTTCTAAGGTTTCTATTTCTGCCTTTGCTCTATATATAACCTTTCCTTCTCCAGTTTCATAAGCAGATAATAAAGAATCTTTTCCTATTAAAATTCCTCCTGTTGGAAGGTCTGGTCCTTTTATATATTGAAGTAATTCTTTTGTTGTAATTTCTGGATTATCTATGTAAGCTAAAACACCATCTGTTACTTCTCCTAAATTGTGAGGTGGAATATTTGTAGCTAAACCTACAGCTATTCCAAAAGTTCCATTTACTAAAAGATTAGGATATCTACTTGGCAAAACTTTTGGTTCCATTTCACTATCTGAATAGTTTGGTACCATATCAACAGTGTCTTTATCAATATCTTTAAGCATTTCCATTGCAATATTTGTAAGTCTTGCTTCTGTATATCTCATTGCAGCTGCACTATCACCATCTATTGAACCAAAATTTCCATGACCATCTATTAATGGTTCTTTTGTAGAAAAATCTTGAGCTAGTATGGTAAGTGCATCATAAACAGAGGTATCTCCATGTGGATGGTACTTTCCTAAAATATCTCCAACAATTCTTGCTGATTTATAATATGGTCTATCTGGAAAAGCTTTTAATTGATATGCACCGTATAAAATCCTTCTATGAACAGGCTTTAGACCATCTCTTACATCTGGAAGAGCTCTTTCTTTTGCAACTTCAACTGCATAAGGAAGATAATTTTCTGGCATTGCCTCTTCTAAAGTTACATCTATTATATTATTATCCTTTGGTATTGCGTTCATCTTCTTTGCCATAACTTTTCCTCCTAATTAAAACTCTGCATACTTATACATATAATTTTTTCTTGGCTCAACCACATCTCCCATAAGAAGTGATACCATTCTCTCTGCTTTTGCTGCATCTTCTATTGTTACTCTAAAAAGAGTTCTTGTTTCTGGGTTTAATGTTGTATCCCAAAGTTGTTCTGGATTCATTTCTCCAAGACCTTTATATCTTTGTATAAGTGCCCCTTTTCCAACTTCCTTTTTTACCTTTTCTAGTTCTTCATCAGAATAAGCATATTTATAAATATCTCCATTTTTTGTTTGTTTATACACCTTATATAAAGGAGGTTGTGCTAAATATAAATGTCCATTAGTAATAAGAGGTCTCATATATCTATAAATATAAGTCATCCATAGTGTTCTAATGTGGAATCCATCAACATCAGCATCACTCATAATAATGATTTTATTATATTTTAAATTTTCTTCTTTATAATTATCTAATGTTCCTGTACCAATAGCTGCATTAAATAATCTTAATTCCTCTGATGCAAGTACATTTTCTAGCTTTTGCTTTTCAGTATTCATTATTTTACCCTTAGAGGGCATAATAGTTTGGAATCTTCTATCTCTTGCTTGCTTTGCAGAACCTCCTGCAGAATCTCCTTCAACTACTATAAATTCATTAACACTATTATCTTTCATTGTACATACAGCAACTTTTCCAGCTAAAGGGGCAGTTCCTTTTCCAACTTTCTTTTTCTCTGCTTCATTTATCTTTTTAATTTTTTCCCTTCTTTGAGCTGCTTGAAGAGCATTGTTTATTATGTTAGTAGCAAGTTCTTTATTATCTTCTATCCATTCACTAAGTTTTGTATAAGCTAAATCATTCATCATTGTATAAGCTTCATTGTTTCCAAGCTTAGTTTTTGTTTGTCCTTCAAAGACAGGATTAGTAATTTTTATTCTTACTATTGCAGTCATTCCTTCCCTTAAGTCATCACCTTCAAATTCTTTATCCTTTTCTTTTATAAGTCCAAGCTTTCTAGTCCACTCTTTAAAGGCTCTTGTCATTCCTGTTTTAAAGCCAGTTTCATGAGTTCCAGCTTCTGTAGTTGGAATGTTATTAACATAACTTACTATATAATCTGTTGTTGAATCGGTAAACTGCATACATACCTCTCCATACATTTGAAGACCATTAACTTCCCTTTCTCCTTCAAATAAAATTGGATTTGGATGAATTACTGTTTTACTTTCATTAAGATAATCTATAAAATCTAAAAGTCCTCTTTCAGAATAATATTCCTTCTTAACAGTTTCTTCTTTTCTTTCATCTATAAGCTCAAGTCTTATACCTTTATTTTGGAATGCTAATTCTTGAAGTCTTTCATCTATAACATCAAATTTAAAATCTATAGTTGAAAAGACATCTTTGTCTGGCATAAAAGTAACTTTTGTTCCAGTTTCATTTGTTTTTCCTACTATATCAAGCTTTGTTACAGGAGTTCCTGGCATATCTTTTTTTAATTCTTTATCATAAGCATATTCAAATCTTTGCTTATAAATATTACCATTTTGATACACCTCAACTTCAAGCCACTTTGAAAGTGCATTTACAACAGCAGCTCCAACTCCATGAAGACCTCCAGATGTTTTATAATTTTTATTATTAAACTTTCCTCCAGTATGAAGTTCTGTAAATACCATTTCAACTCCACTTTTCTTCTTTACTGGATGTATTCCTGTTGGTATTCCTCTTCCATTATCTATTATAGTTATACTTTTATCTCTATTTATAATTATTGTTGCTTTATTTCCATATCCATTAGTTATTTCATCAATAGAATTATCTAATATTTCCCATATACAATGGTGAAGCCCTTTGCTTCCTGTTGACCCTATGTACATACCTGGTCTTACTCTTACTGGTTCTAATTTTTCTAATGAGGTTAAATCTGTAACATCATAAGACACTTTATTTTCTGTTGTCATATTTTTCCTCCAAACTTACATTCGATATTTTTCTTCCTTTATAAAATATACTTATTTTTATAGTAAATGTCAAAAAAAAAAATAAGATATTAATATTTAATATCCCATTTTTTATTTATCATTATACTAAACTTTTTTTATGTTGTTTTGCCAACTTTCTCAGAATTTAATACCAAAACCTCAACCTAATGCTTATCAACACGATAGACTCTAATCACTATTTGGATCAGATATCATAGCTCTACTGACTAAAGTCATAAATGCTTCAAAGTTTTTATTAGTAAGGCTATCTTCAAAATACCTATTTTGTACCTTTGGTGATATATCTTTAAACTTTTTAATCCATTTATCTGATACTTCAAGTACATAAGCAAATGGTAGCATATTGTAAAAATAATCTGAATCTTGAAAAACTAATTCTTCTAATTTTTCTTTTTCCGCTTTTTCTAGGAATTCTTTAAATCCTAATATTTCACCTAAAATTTCATTTCCATATCTTGTTCTACCATTAAACTTTTTAAGTACTATTTCCATTCCAATTATGCATAAAATACCTATTATATACATAATTACATATATT
>JALFQD010000231.1 GCA_022785265.1 Clostridium sp.
TCTTTCTATGTCTTTATTTATAAAAGCATATACCGACTCATCATCATAATCATATTGACCATTAGGAAGCAAAGTAGCTTTAATAGTTCCATTTTTAACATATTTAGTTAGTGTAGGTCTAGTTACTCTCAATAACGCTAATACTTCTTTTGATTTCATAAAAAAATCACCTCCTACGACTAGATTAACTTAAGTAAGGTGATTTGTAAATAGTTTTTATTAAATTTATTTAATATATTTTATTTCTTTTAATTTATTTGCTTATTATATATCCATTCTTCTATATGTTCTGAATTATATCTGTTTTCTGCTATTCCAATTCCTAAATCTATAATATCTTCATCACTACATTGTAATTTTATATTATTAACTTCTAAAAATACCATCATTACAAGTATTCCAATTCTTTTATTTCCATCAAGAAAAGGATGATTATTAATTATATTAAATGCCAAATGTGCTGCTTTACTTTCTATTTGTGGAAATAATTCAACACCTCCAAATGATTGAAATGGTGAATTAATTGCTGATTCAAGAAGACCTTCGTCTCTTATTCCATCTAATCCTCCAGTCTTATTTATTGCCATCGAATGCAACAATATTATTTGTTCTTTGCTTAGTTTCACCATTATTTTGCTAACTCCTCAAATGCTTTTAAATGTTTTGTAAGTATTTCATCTGCTATCTTTTCTACTGTGGCATTATTCTCCATACGTTCTTCTTCAAATTTGCTATAGTCTATCAACACATATTTAGGTACATTATTCTTTAAAATCACTACATCTCCAATTTCGTCTACCATTCTTGCAACTTTTGAAAAATTCTGATTTGCTTCAGTAATAGAAACTAAATTTTTAACATTTACCATCATACTATATCATCTCCATTCTATTTAAACTTCCTTATTTATATTATATACTTTTTTAGGATAAATTAAACCTAGATTAATAGTAATTTTTCTTAATTTGCTGGATTCACATGAACCATAATATGCTTTACCTTTGGGAAATTTTCTTCTATATCCTCATGCACAGCTTCTGCTATATTGTGTGCTACCTGTAAAGTATATAATGCATTTACTTGAATTTCTACATCAACATAAATCTTATTTCCAAAGATGCGTGTTTGAAGCATATCTATGCCCATCACATTCTTGTTCTTCATAACACAATCATAAATCTGCTTTTCTGTCTCATCATCGCAAGAATGGTCTACCATCTTGTCCATAGCATCCTTAAAAATTTGAAAGGCAGCGTTTACAATAAATATAAAAATCACCATGCTAGCAATAGAATCCATAATAGGGAATCCTAGTCTTGCTCCTCCAATTCCTATCAAAGCCCCTATTGAAGAAAAAGCATCTGAACGATGATGCCATGCATCTGCCATTAATGCACTAGAATCAATTTTCTTTGCATAGTATCTTGTATACCAATACATTGCTTCCTTACTAACAATTGATACAATTGCTGCAATTAATGCTAAGATTCCTGGAATCTGCAAATCACTATAATTACCATGCAAAATATTTTTTAGTGCTTCTATGCCAATTCCAAGACCTGTAATAAAAAGAACCATTGCTAAAATAATAGCTGCTACACATTCTAAACGTTCATGACCATAAGGATGTTCTTTATCTGGCTCTTTTGATGATAATTTAATGCCAATGATAACCACAAAAGTACTGAACACATCAGGACTTGACTATGAACAAAAATCTTGTATTTTGTGAAGATTGCAGAAACGATGTTTCTTATACTACTGTTACAGTTCCTATGACTGGAACAATTAAAGGTGTTGAATATCATTATACTGGAAAAGAAGCTCACTGTATTGATTGTGATGCTCTTGTTTATGTGCCAGAAATTAATGACTATAATCTTAAAGCACTCTATGATGTGTATCGTGCAACAAACAACATTATTTCACTAGAACACATTCTGGAAATCCCAAAAAAGTATTCTATTGGAAAACGACCACTTTCTCTTCTTTTGGGATGGGGTGAACAGACATTTTCTCGCTATTGTGATGGTGATATTCCAACAAAACAGTATTCTGAGATGTTAACCAAAATCTATGATGACCCATCA
>JALFQD010000256.1 GCA_022785265.1 Clostridium sp.
TATAGCAGGAGCTATAGGATATTTTTCTTATGATATAGGTAGAACAATAGAAGTTCTTCCAAGTACAGCAAAAAAAGAATTAGAAATTCCAGATGCTATATTTAATTTTTATAATAATCTTATAATATTTGACCTTCAAAACAAAAAAACATTTATTTCATCCTTAGGAATGGGAGAAGAAATTGAAGATATTGAAGAAAAGCTAAAAGATTATAAAGAGATTTTAGAGCCTAAAGTAATAGAAAGCAATAATAAATTTATTTCAAACTTTGAAAAAGAAGATTATGAAAAAGAAATTTCAAAGCTTAGGGAATATATAAGAAGTGGTGATGTTTATATAGCAAATATGACAAGGCAGGTATGGTGTCATAATAAAGAAGATTCATTTTCTATTTATGAAAAGCTTAGGAGTATAAATAAAGCTCCTTTTTCAGCATATATGAATTTCAAAGATTTTCAAGTTATAAGTTCATCACCTGAAAGATTTTTATATGTAAAAGATGGGATTGTGCACACTAGACCTATAAAAGGAACAAGGCCAAGAGGAAAAAATTCATTAGAGGATATTAAAAATAGAAAAGCACTTGAGAATTCAGAAAAAGATAAAGCAGAGCTTTTAATGATTGTAGATTTAGAAAGAAATGATTTAAGTAAGATATGTAAACCAAATTCAGTTAAGGTTACAGAACTTTTTAAAATAGAAGAATATGCAACAGTGTTTCATCTTGTTTCAACAATAGAGGGAGAATTAGAAGATGGAGTATCTGCTGTAAAATGTATAAGAGAATGTTTCCCAGGAGGCTCTATAACAGGTGCACCTAAAATAAGAGCTATGGAAATAATTGAAGAGCTTGAAAAGATAAGAAGAAACTTATATACAGGTTCTATAGGTTACTTTGATTTAAGGGGAAATTGTGATTTTAATATAGTCATAAGAACAATAATTAAAAAAGATGATAAAGCCTACTTTGGAGTAGGAGGAGGAATAACTTGGGATTCTAAAGAAGAAGACGAGTGGTTTGAGACAATAGATAAAGGAAAGGCATTAATGAAGGTGTTGTAATGAGAAGAATTATATATAAACAAGGAGAAGCTATTTTAGATGAAGGAATTTTCTTTGGAAAAGGGGTTTTTGAAACAATACTTTTTCTTGAAAAACCAATATTTTTAAAAGAGCATATAGAAAGATTAAAAAATGGAATGAAGGAGCTTGGCTTAGAAGAATTAGAAGAAGAAATGCTTCTTGACTATATTTCACTTAATTTTATAAAAAATAAGGCTGTAAAAATTTTAGTGACTCCTCAAAATATTATAATAACAGAAAGAGAAATACCATATATAGAAGAAGATTATATTCAAGGAAGTAGCTTAAAATTATCAAAGGTAAGAAGAAATAGCACTTCCATGCTTTGTTACATAAAATCAACAAATTATATAGAAAATATGATTGAAAAAAATAAGGCTAAGGAAGATGGTTTTAAGGATGTGCTATTCTTAAATGAAAATGGATATTTATCAGAAACAAGTTGTGCAAATATATTTATTGTAAAAAATGATAAGATATATACTCCAAAAGTAAGTTGTGGTTTGTTAAATGGAATAATAAGAATGTGGGTAATAGAAAACTTCCCTGTAATAGAAAAAGAACTAAGATTAGATGATTTAAAAAATGCAGATGAAGTATTCATTACAAATAGTTTAATGGGAATAATGAAGGTTAAAAAATTTGAAGATATAGAATACAATAATAATAAAATAATAGAAAATGTTCAATTAGCATACCAAGAGGCAATACAAAAGTAGGGGGCTAAAGATGAATAATGTAGATATTATCATAAATAATCCTAAATACAAAGAATATTTAAGAAAACTTGAAAAGTTTGAAAAAGAAAGGATTTTTTGCAGACATACATTAGAACACTTTTTAGATGTAGCAAGAATATCATATATACAAGTATTAGAAAATGATATGAAATATTCTAAAGAAGTTATATATGCTATAGCTCTTCTTCATGATATTGGAAGGGTTTTAGAATATGAAAAAGGCATTCCTCACCATGAAGGAAGCGTAATTCTTTCAAAGGAATTATTAGAAGAAACTAATTTTTCAGATGAAGAGAAGAAGGATATATTAAATGCTATTAATAATCATAGAAGTGATTCAGATGATGAACTTTCAGTTTTAATATATAAAAGTGATAAGCTTTCAAGAAACTGTTTTAACTGTAAGGCAAAAGAAGAATGTTATTGGGATGAAAGTAAAAAAAATTATTCTATAAAATTTTAATAAGAAAGAGGGCTTTATAAGATGAAAATTGGTAATAAAGAATTTGTTTTAGGTGAAAGAACTTATATTATGGGAATTTTAAATGTTACTCCAGATTCTTTTTCAGATGGAGGAAAATTTAATGAACTAGAAGCAGCAGTAAAAAGAGCAGAACAAATGATAAAAGATGGTGCAGATATAATCGATATAGGAGGAGAATCTACAAGACCTAACTTTCAAGCAGTTGAAGCTGATGAAGAGATAAAAAGGGTTGTACCAATAATAAAGGCAATAAGAGAAAAGTTTGATATTCCAATATCAATAGATACATATAAAGCAAAAACAGCAGAGGAAGCAATAAAAGCTGGTGCCAACTTAATTAATGATGTATGGGGTTTTAAAAAGGATAAGGATATGGCAAAAGTTGCTTCAAAATATCAAGTTCCTTGTATATTAATGCATAATAGAGAAAATATACCTTATAAAAATTTAATGAAAGATGTTATGAGTGACCTTATAGAAAGTATAGATTTAGCAATGGAAGCAGGGGTAAAAAGAGAAAATATTATATTAGACCCAGGTATAGGATTCGCTAAAACTTATGAAGAAAACTTAATTGTTATGAATAATCTTGAAGTTATAAAAGAATTAGAGCTTCCAATACTTTTAGGTACATCAAGAAAATCAATGATAGGAAATACATTGAATCTGCCAGTAAACCAAAGAGTTGAAGGAACAGTTGCAACAACAGTAATTGGAATAATGAAGGGTTGTGAATTTATAAGAGTTCATGATGTATTAGAAAATAAAAGAGCAGCAGTAATGACAGATAAGATATTATCAGCTAAATAGAAGAGAGGTTTTATGGATAAGATATATTTAAAGAATGTTGAAATATTTGCAAACCATGGTGTGTTTCAAGAAGAAAAGAACTTAGGGCAAAAGTTTATTTTAGATTTAGAATTAACTTTAAATTTAGAAGAAGCAGGAAAAACAGGAGATTTAACTAAGAGTGTTCATTATGGAGAACTTTGTCATGGTATAGAAAAAGAATTTACAAAAGCTTCTTATGACTTAATTGAAACTGCTGCAGAAAAGGTAGCAGAATATACTTTAGTTAATTATCCAATAGTTGAGAGTGCAAAAGTTACATTAAAAAAGCCATGGGCACCAATAGGAAGACATTTAGATTATGCAGCAGTTGAAATTGAAAGAGGATGGCATGAAGCATATCTTTCAATAGGAAGTAATATGGGAGATAAAGAGAAAAATCTTAATGAGGCAATAGAATTTATAGGAAAATTAGAGAAGACAAAAATAGAAAGAATATCTTCATTTGTAGTTACAGAACCTTGGGGGTATTTAGAACAAGATGAATTTTTAAATGGAGCATTAAAAATAAAAACATTATTATCTCCAAAAGATTTACTAAGAAAGTTATTAAATATTGAAAATGAAATGAAGAGAGTAAGAGAACTAAGGTGGGGTCCAAGAATAATCGATATAGATATAGTTTTCTATGATAATTTAATATCAGAAGATGAAGAGCTTATTTTACCTCATCCAAGGATGGAAGAAAGATATTTTGTATTAAAACCTCTAAATGAGTTATGCCCAAATAAAATACATCCATTGTTAAATAAAAGAGTATTTAGACTTTTACAAGAGGTTGAAGAAAATTCAAATTAAAAATTTTTTGATTTAGTTAGAGCAGAGTAGATATATTATTTTGTCTGGTAGGACAAAAGGACAATATATTTATTCTGCTCTTTTATCTTATAATTAACCAGAAAGTTTAGATCTGTTTTTTATATGATTGCAAAAATCATATAGATTATATCTTAAAGGTACATTTTCAGAAGTTATAATATCTTCAGGAAATACACCATCCCAAGGATAAACAGTAACTAAATTTTCATCATAAACATTAAATATATACTTACTATCATCAAATTCTATTATAAGATGAAAGGCTTCTTTATTAGAAATATCATCACTATTTTTTAAGTAATTAGAGGAGGTTAAAGAACTTAGAAAATTTTCAATTATAACTTGTTCCTCCTTATCTATAAGTGTGTTTTTTGAAACATCTGTATCAAACATTGTTAAGGTATAGTCCTCATTATTTAAAATTTTAAAATAGATTTCATTAGAATAGTAGTCTATACTTTCTTTTTTTTTAAGATTTATGTATTTAGGATTATTAATATCACATCCAATAAGAAATAGAGAAAATATTATAAATATAATTAATTTCTTAGTTTTCATAAAGTCACTCCTAACATGAAGTACAATAAAAGTTTATTAAAAATAAATATTATTTAGAACAAAAAGTATATTTAAAAAACTTTCTTAATACACTAAATATAAAGAAAATAAGAGGAGATTTTATGTATATAATAGCAACTATAGGACCAAGCACTAAGGAAAAAAGAGTTATAAAAGAAATAGTGAAAGCTGGAGCTAATGTTCTTAGGTTAAATTTTTCCCATGGTAGCCATGAAGAGTTTTCAAAAATAATAAAGATAGCAAAAGATACTGACAAAAATATACATATACTTCAAGATTTATCAGGAAGAAAAATAAGGGTATCATATAAGCTAAAAAATGTTTTAAAAATTTATGATAAAGAAAATGTGCTGTTTTGTGGGGAGGATATTTATAAAAAAGAAGGACAAAATGGAGCATTTAATAGTAAAAAAATCATTCCCTTAAATTTAGATAATGAAATTCTAATAAAAAATATTATTAAAGAGATAACTATGAAAGATAATACAATGAAATTTAAAATATTAAACATAGATTCTTCAGGAATATTAGCAGAGGCTATTAAAGGTGGAGTGGTAAGAGCTGAAAAAGGGTGCAATATAAAAGGATTTAAAAGAGATGGACTGGAGTTATCTACAAAAGATAAAATAGATTTACAGTGGGCAGTAGAAAATAAAATTGATATAGTAAGTGCTTCTTTTGTGGAGAAAAAAGATGATATATGTAATATAAAAAGATATTTAGATAGTAAAAATTTTAAACCTATCATATGGGCAAAAATTGAAACTCCAAAAGGAATAGAAAACATTAAAGAAATATTGGAAGAGGTTGATGGCATAATAATAGGAAGAGGTGACCTTATACCAGAAACTTCAATAACTTATGTACCAATTTATGAAGATATGATAATTAAAGCATCAAAAGGAAAGGATATTATTATAGCAACTCATATTTTAAATAGTATGAGAGATGGAATGGAGGCTAATCTATCTGAGGTTGAGAGTATTTTTAATCATTTAAAAAATGGAGTAAATGGTTTTCTTCTTGCAGGAGAAACATCAATTGGAAAAGTGCCAATAAGTACAGTAGAATTTTTAAGAAATTTAATTAGTGAATATAGGAGTATGAAAGTATTTTAATTATGAAGAAAAATAAAGTATACATTTTAATATTATTATGGATTTCGTTAGGAGTTATGTTAATATATATTTTATATAAAACTTTTAAGGTATTTTTGTAAAAATATATTGACAAAAAAATTAATTTAGCATATCATATAAGCATGAACAGCAAAGGCGCTATAGGATTAAAAAAGTCTTATAGCGCCTTTTGTGTTAAGGGAGTGTTTAATAACGCAGCTATCATTCATTTTAATTATAGGTTTACTAGAGGCACTAATGTTTATTAATCCTCTTTGAGTATTTTGGTATTTTGGTTTACAGTCACTCCCTTAGACTGACAAAACATTAGTGCTTGTTAGTAAGCAAAACTTTACACAAAGGCGTGTATTCTATTTAGAGCTTAGTTTGTTATATTCATATTTAAGTTCAAAATAAAATATAGGTCTATTTTTTATTTTTAAGGGGGAATTTCTATGGAACAATTTTCATCAGTAGATACCATATGGGTATTGTTAGGAGCAGTATTAGTATTCTTCATGCAAGCAGGTTTTGCTATGGTAGAAACAGGTTTTACTAGAGCAAAGAATGCAGGAAACATTATAATGAAGAATTTGATGGACTTTGCTATTGGTACTTTAGCATTTTGGGTAATTGGTTTTGGACTTCTTATGGGAAAAGGAAATGGATTTATTGGAACATTAGATTTATTGGTAAGAGGTGATTATTCACACTTAGGATTAACTTTTCCACTTCCAGTATTTTTAATTTTCCAAACAGTTTTCTGTGCAACAGCAGCAACAATAGTTTCTGGTGCTATGGCAGAAAGAACTAAGTTCTCATCATATTGTATATATAGCTTAATTATAAGTTTAGTTGTATATCCTATATCAGGTCATTGGATATGGGGAGGCGGATGGCTTTCAGAACTTGGTTTCCATGACTTTGCTGGTTCAACAGCAGTTCACATGGTTGGTGGTGTAGCAGCTTTAGTAGGAGCTAAGATACTTGGACCTCGTATTGGAAAATATGATAAAAACGGAAAGCCAAGAGCTATTCCAGGTCATAGCTTAACATTAGGAGCTTTAGGAGTATTTATTCTTTGGTTCTGTTGGTTTGGATTTAATGGATGTTCAACTGTTTCAGCAACAGGAGATGATGTATTAACATCAATGGGTAATATTTTTATAACTACAAACATGGCTGCAGCAACAGCAACAGTAGCAACAATGTTACTTACTTGGGTTAGATATGGTAAACCGGATGTTTCAATGACATTAAATGGTTCTTTAGCTGGTTTAGTTGCAATAACGGCAGGTTGTGATTTAGTTTCCCCAGTTGGAGCATTCTTCATAGGATTAATTGCAGCATTTATAGTAACTTTTGGTATAGAATTTGTTGATAAGGTATTAAAAATAGATGACCCAGTTGGTGCTGTAGGAGTTCATGGTATGTGTGGTGCTATGGGTACTATATTAACAGGTTTCTTTGCATTAGAAGATGGCGTATTTTATGGTGGAGGATTCCACTTCTTAGGAATTCAATGTTTAGGTGTTGTATCAGTAATTGCTTGGGTTGCAGTAACAATGACAATAGTATTTTTAGTAATTAAAAACACTATAGGTCTTCGTGTACCAGCAGAAGAAGAAATTGCTGGATTAGATAAGGTAGAACATGGATTAGCAAGTTCTTATGCAGACTTTATGCCAGCTTTAGATTCAAGTATTCCTGAAACAATTGTTGCTAAGGAGAAGATTGTTCCAGTAGAAAAAGCAGTACCAGTAGAAAAGGTAGTTGCTGCTACTAAGAAGTCAGATGCTAAAGCAGTAGATGGAGAGCCACCAATTAAGAAGATTGTAATAATAGCTAAAGAAAGCAAGTTTGAAGCTTTAAAACAAGCAATGAACAATATAGGAGTTACTGGTATGACTGTTGTTCATGTACTTGGATGTGGTGTTCAAAAGGGTAGCACAGAATACTATAGAGGTGTCGAGGTTGAGATGAGCTTATTACCTAAGATTAAAGTAGAAATAGTAGTAAGTAAAGTACCTGTTGACACAGTAGTTGAAACTGCTAAGAAAGTTCTTTATACTGGACACATTGGAGATGGTAAGATATTTGTTTACAACATTGAAAATGTAATAAAAGTTCGTACTGGAGAAGAAGGATTTGCAGCATTACAAGATGTTGAATAATTAAAACTAAAAA
>JALFQD010000267.1 GCA_022785265.1 Clostridium sp.
AATCATTGGATACATATAAATATTTTCATCTTTAGAAGTTATATATAATTCATCATAACCTTTAAATGTGCAATCAATTAATGAGAAAAAACTATCTTCTAATATAAATGAACAATATTTAGAATTTTTAAAATGTTCAAACGCATGATTAGCAATATTTATAAATAAATCAATATGCTCATATTCAGTATATCGTTTAACTAATTTTGAATATGTATCTAAATCATTATTAAGATACACAGAAATTAATAACATTTTTCCTAATTCTCCCATATTTTCATTTCTTCTTTTTAGTCTTTTGTTTCTTCAATTCTTCTTCAGTATAAGGACGTCATTCTTCAAAGTTCCATGTGAAGAAATCATGGCATACTAAATTACGAAGCATTCATCATTTATTATAATTCTATATATTAAATTCAAATTATCTTTTTCTTTAAAATCTACATCATCTAAAATAAATTTACTAATATAAGCCTTATTTATGTTTATGTTTTCTTCTTCACATGCCCATATAAAATATTTATACCAATCTTTTACACCAAATGAATCCTGATTTGGCATAAAATATATATTATCTTTATTTGTATATTCCCATATTTTATCTAAAAATTTTTTTATATTTTTTCTATTATTTAAAGGCCAGTCTTGATTCAAAATTGGGTGATTTAAATCTTTATAATAGAATATAATAGTTAATTTTGAATTATTTGCTTTTAATTCATTCATTCTACATAAAATATCACAACAATTTAACCAATGAAGTCTTTCTTTAGAATTAGGTTTAGTATTAAAATTAAATAATATATTATAACATTTTGGTATTACATTATTTGCTGTTAAATTTTTAATTTGGTCTAAAGAAGCACCTATTAAAAATTGTTTTATTTTTTGATTTATCATATTTTATATAATGATATTTTATAGTTAAAATAGTAAACTTGATTTATTTATTTTTTAATTTATGTTTATTCCATAACGCCCCTAATTTCCATCCTTCTTGTAAATATTTATCGACTTCTTCAGGTAATACTTTCTTCCCAATTATTCCATTATTTATTGCTTTCTTTCCTTTTATAGAGCACACTAATGTCCCTTCTTTAATTTGTTTTTGCTTTGTTTCTTTTATTTTTTTACTTCTAGCTTTATTCCATTCTTTTAATTCTTCTTCGCTTAATGAGTCTTTCCATTTTTTATGGCTTGCCTTTTGATTATTACTTATTTTTATTTTTTGTTCGTCAGTTAAATTTTCTCTATATTTTTTAATAGATATTTTCCATTTTTCTATCATTTCTGGTGTTTTAATAAAATCTGGATGATTATTTCCTCTTTTTTTAGCAGATACGCTCATTTTTTTACGTGTTTCTTCTGAATGTTGTTTACCATAAAATCCATTTTTTTCTCCCGCGCATGCTTCTGAAATTCGTTTTCTTGTTATTTCTGAAAATTCTGGATGATGTCTATTACTTAATAAATTATACCCATTTGGATTCAGAGAATTATAAAACTTAATATAATATTCTTCTCGTTCATCCATCCATTTATTAACTTCATCTAAATTAGATGTATTAAAAGTTTCAAGAATATCATAATTAAAATTTTCAATTCCATATTTTTTTATTGCTCTATCTAATTCATACATTGGGGTTTTACAGTAAACATGATCTGCATATCTTCTTTCTATGCATCTAGATTGTCCAATATAAATTTTTCCATTAAGTTTGTTTTCAAATTTATAAATATTTCCATTATAAATTTTTTCTTGCGTTTTCATATGCGTTACTATATGATATATTTATTAAATTTAAAAAAGTATCTAATAAAAATATTTGGTCTAAAGTAACGCACAACCAAAATTATATTAAATACCTTATAAATATAATAATTATATTCTATTTATCTTAATTAGTTTTATACTTGTGCGTTACTACAAATATTATTAACCTTTTAATATTTTTATTGAAATAACGCAATAAAAATCAATTATTTTTTTATTAATTTTATTATTTCTGTATTAATAAAAACTAAATATTCATTTGTGCATTCTTTTTGTTCCGTATAAAATAATGGTTTATCATTTATTTGATATTTTTTATCATATCGTAAATTTTGTGACCACCCATTTAATACAAACAATATTTTATCATTTTTATTCATTTTTTTATTTAAGCTAATCGTATAATTTAATATGCCTGTATTATCAAATTCATTATTTTTTTATAAACGCAATAATATTCTCCCGTAAGTCAGCTGGATATAATTTATAAAAAATATCATTTATTTGTTTTATATATTCTTTATATAATACTTCATCTGTTTGTTTTTGACTAATTGAATAATTATAATTTTCTATTAAATGATTAATTTTATTATAACAATATATACATAAACCTAAATATGTACAGTATAAAACAACATTTGAGTATAATAAAATATTTTGTATTATTTCTAATTTACAATAATAAAGTATAAAAATAGTAAATATATATAAAATTCCACTAATTACATAGCACAAACAATATTGTTCAAAATTTGGAAGTTTTTCTAAAAATTTATTCATAATATAAAATATATATTTTAATTAATTACAATATAATTGTAATGTAGTTTTCATGTTAACTACCAAACATAAATAAATATAGTATAATATTTTAAAAAAATTAAAATTAAAAAAATCAACATGTACTTATAATACAATTTGTTAAATGATATCTACTTATTCAGTTGTTGCATTATTATATTTTTAAATAAAAAATAAAGTAATAAAATATTATGG
>JALFQD010000274.1 GCA_022785265.1 Clostridium sp.
TGCTATTTTTCTAACTCTACTTACAACATCAAAAGAAGTCATACCTTTATTTTTAAAAATATTAAGAACTCCATTCATGGCTACATCTCTTTTTCTATTTCTTTAATTATTTTATATTTTGCTTCATCTAATGAAGTATGCATAAGTTTAAGACCTGATGCTTTTACATGTCCGCCTCCACCTAAAGCTTCTGCTACTCTTCTTACATCATAATCAGCTTTTGAACGTAAGCTTGCTTTTACTCCATCTTCAACTTCTTTTGTAACAACAGCTACCTCTACACCTTCTATTCCTAAAGCAATTGAAATAATATCACTAGTATCAAGATTTCCTAAAGCTACACTATCTAATAATTCTTTAGATAATTCTATAAATGATACTTTATTGTTAACTAAAAGTTCAAGTTTGCTTAAAGCATAGCCCATAAGCTTTACTTTTTCATAAGGCTTATTGTCAAAAAGGTCATCATATATTTTTGTATTATTTACACCACATTCAATTAACTCTCCTGCTATTGTATGAGTTCTCTTTGTAACATTAGAATGTCTAAAGCAACCTGTATCTGTAACAATACCTGTAAAAATACATGTTCCTATTCTTTGAAATATTTCTTCCTTACTATCAAAATTATATCCTAATTCTTTAAGAAGAAGATAAACTATCTCTGCTGTTGCTGCTGACTTTGGTTCTATATGATTAATAACACCATACATATCGTTTGTCACATGATGGTCTATATTAATTAAAGTTCCACAAAAATCATCTACTTTTGCACATATTCTATCCATATTTCCACAATCTAGTACAATAACCAAATCAGTATCATATGTTGTTCTTGGCATATCTCCATCAATTTCTTCTGAACCTGGTAAAAATGCAAGATTATCTGGAACAACTTCCTTAGAAAGTATATACACATCCTTTCCTAATTCTTTTAATCCATTATAAAGAGCTAGTGTACTTCCAATTGCATCACCGTCTGGTGATGCATGGAAAGCTATTCCTATTTTATTAGATTCTAATATAACCTTTGAAATATCTTTTAATGACATATTACTTACCTCTTGTTTTTTCTATTAAACTATCAATATGCATTCCATAGTCAATAGAATCATCTAATTCAAATATAATTTGAGGAGTATATCTAAGATTAATTCTATGACCAATTTCTTTTCTTACAAATCCTTCTGCACTCTTTAAAGCTTCTAAATTTGCACTTTTCTCCTCTTCATTTTTTGCAAATATACTTACATATACTTTTGCATATCTTAAATCCTTAGTAACCTTAACAGCAGTTACTGAAATCATTGCTGTAAGTCTAGGGTCTTTTATATCATCACGAATTAAATTACTTATTTCTTTTTTAACCTCTTCGTTAATTCTGCCACCTCTATAATTAGGCATTTAAATCACCTCTTTAATTAAAGCTCTTTTCTTATAATTGCTTCCATTTTAAATGCTTCTATGATGTCTCCTACTTTAATATCGTTAAATCTATCAACACTTAAACCACATTCATAGCCTGATGCAACTTCTTTTACATCATCTTTAAATCTCTTTAATGATGCAAGAACTCCTTCAAATACAACTACCCCTTCTCTTATGATTCTAACTTCTGAATTTCTTACAATTTTTCCATCTAAAACATAACATCCTGCAATAGTTCCTACATTTGAAATCTTGTAAGTTTCTCTTATTTCAGCTTTACCTAAGATAACTTCTCTATATTCTGGTTCAAGCATACCTATCATAGCAGATTTTACATCTTCAATTGCATCATAAATAATTCTATAAGTCTTTATTTCTACTTCTTCTTTTTCTGCTAAAGCTGAAGCATTACCATCTGGTCTTACATTAAATCCTATAATTATTGCATTTGAAGCTGTAGCTAAAGTAACATCTGTTTCAGTTATAGCACCTACTCCACCATGAATAACTCTTACCTTAACATCATCTGTTGATAATTTTTCAAGAGATTGCTTTATAGCTTCTACAGAACCTTGAACATCTGCTTTAACTATTATTGCAAGTTCTTTAACCTTTCCTTCTCTAATTTGATTATATAAATCCTCTAAAGAAACTCTATGGTTAGAATTTAATGTTTCAATCTTTAATTTTTCTTTTCTCTTTTCTGCCATGTCTCTAGCTGTCTTTTCGTCTTTTACTTCATTAAATCTATCTCCAGCTGCTGGTACTTCTGAAAGACCTAATATTTCTACTGGCATTGAAGGTCCTGCTGATTTTATTTTCTTTCCGTCATCATTAAACATAGCTCTTATTCTTCCATAAGTGCTTCCTACTAATATAGAATCTCCTACTGATAAAGTACCACTTTGAACAAGTAATGATGCTACTGCTCCTCTTCCCTTATCAAGCTTAGCTTCTATTACTGTACCCATAGCTTTTCTATTTGGATTAGCCTTAAGTTCAAGCATTTCTGCTGTTAAAAGAACCATTTCTAACAATTGGTCTAAGTTAATACCTTTTTTAGCTGAAACTGGCACACATATAGTATCTCCACCCCAGTCTTCTGAAACTAAACCATACTCTGTTAGTTCTTGCTTAACTCTATCAATATTTGCTCCTGGCTTATCTATTTTATTAATAGCTACAACTATAGGAACATTAGCTGCTTTACAGTGACTTATAGCTTCTTTAGTTTGAGGCATTATTCCATCATCAGCTGCTACTACTAGTATAACTATATCTGTAATTTGTGCTCCTCTAGCTCTCATAGCTGTAAAAGCTTCATGTCCTGGAGTATCTAAAAATGTTATCTTTTCTCCATTTATAGTTACTGTATAAGCACCTATATGTTGAGTTATTCCTCCTGCTTCACTATCAATAACCTTTGTTTTTCTTATAGCATCAAGAAGTGAAGTCTTACCATGGTCAACGTGTCCCATAACTGTTACTATTGGAGGTCTCTTAACTAAGTTTTCATCATCTTCCTCTTCAACATTTAATGTTTCAAGCTCTGATGATTCTTCCTTCTTTTCACACATTATTTCATATTTTTCACATAATTTTTCAGCTGTATTATAATCTATTTCTTGGTTTACAGCTGCCATAATTCCTAAGAACATAAGATTTTTAATAACATCTGCATATGGTTTTTTAAGCATATCTGCTAATTCTTTAACAGTAATTGTTTCTCCAATTTCTAGTATTGTATTTTCTGCAAATTCCTGTTCTGCTTTAGCTTTTTCTGCTGCTATTTGCTTTTTAGTCTTCTTTTTCTTTTTATTTCCTTTATTAACTTCTTCTGATAAAATATCTTCATATTCATCTACAATACTTTTCTTTTTATCATCATTATCATCTTTTAGCTCTTCAGTATCTACACCAGTTAAAAATTCCTTTATTAACTCTGCATCTTCATCTTCAATAACACTCATATGATTTTTTACTTCTACATTAAACTCCTCCATTAACATTTCTATCAATTTTTTTGAGCTAATGTTTAATTCTTTTGCTAATTCATATACTCTTATTTTTGACATAAAGTCACCCCCGATTATTTTACTTCATATATTCTTCCTCCTCATAAAGAGATAATAATTTTTCAGCCATATTTTTGTCTTTTATTGCTAAAATCATAACTTCAGGTCTTCCAATAGATTCACCTAATTCTTCTTTTGAGAAATCTTCAATATATGGAATTTTATTTTCTAAACAATGATTTATAAATTTTTTTCTTGAGTTTTCAGAGGCATCAGGTGATAGAATAAAAAGATATATTTTTATTCTATTTCTTTCCTCATTACATTTATTGTAACCCTCAATTAAATTTCCTGATCTTTTTACTAAACCTAAAAAATTAAAAAACTTATTCATTTTCAATTTCTTCCTTAAGTCTATTATAAACTTCTTCACTTATTGCAATGTCTAAATTTCGGCTTAATCTTTTTGCTTTAAAAGCCTTTTCTAAACATTCTTTATTTCTACATACATAAGCTCCTCTTCCAGCCGATTTGCCTTTAAGGTCTACAGAAACCTCTCCTTCTGGACTTTTTACTACCCTTATAAGTTCTTTTTTAGGCTTCATTTCCATACATCCAGTACACATTCTTAGTGGTATCTTCTTTGTCTTCATAATAAAAACACCCCTTTATTCTGTAACAGTGCTCATTTCTTCTAAATTATTTTCTTCAGCTTCTTCTAAATTATTCTCTTTTTCTGCTTGTGATTTACTTTTTATATCTATTTTCCAGTTAGTTAATTTTGCAGCTAATCTTACATTTTGACCTTCTTTACCTATTGCTAAAGAAAGTTGATTATCATCAACTACAACCTTTGCTGATTTACTTTCTTCATCTACATCAACACTTAAAACTTTTGCTGGACTTAAAGAATTAGATATAAATTCCTTAGGGTCTTTACTCCATTTTATAATGTCTATTTTTTCATTTTTTAATTCATTTACTATATTTTGTACTCTTGCACCCTTTGTTCCAACACATGCACCCATAGCATCTACAGATTCATCATTTGAGTAAACTGCTATTTTGCTTCTTGAACCTGGTTCTCTTGATATGCTCTTTATTTCAACTGTTCCATCAAATATTTCTGGTACTTCTAATTCAAATAATCTTTTTACAAGTCCTGGATGAGTTCTTGAAACATGAACTTGAGGACCTTTTGAGCCTTCTTTTACTTCTACTATATAAAGCTTAAGCTTTGAATTGAAAGGATATTCTTCTCCTGGAATTTGTTCCTTTTCAGTTATTACACCTTCTATTTTTCCAAGATTAACAAAAACCATTCCCTTATCTTTTCTTAAAACAGTTCCTGTTATAATATCAAATTCTTTTTCTTTGTATTCTTTATATATTATACTTCTTTCTGCTTCCTTTATTCTTTGAGTTACTACTTGCTTTGCTAATTGTGCAGCTACTCTTCCAAAGTTCTTTGGAGTTACTTCAATTTCAACTATGTCATCTTCTTCATATCTCTTGCTTATAGCTTTTGCATCTTCTAAAGAAATTTCAGTTACTTCATCATAAACCTCTTCACATACAACTTTTTGAGCATATACATGAATTTCTCCTGTTTCTCTATCTATACTTACTCTAACATTTTGAGCAGCTGTAACATTATTTGCATAGTTTTTCTTATATGCTGCTACCATAGCATCCTCAATTGTTGTAAATATTAAATCCTCACTTATACCCTTATCCTTAACTATTTCCTTTAGAGCAGTTATAAACTCTTCATTCATTTTTTTATCCTCCTTGCTAAATTTCCCCTTCTAGATTTGCTGCTTTTATTTTTGATTTAGGAATAGTTATTGCCTTTTCATCATCTTCAACAATTATATTTTCCTCATTCACTTCTTTAAGCAGTCCTTTTATATTTTTCTTTCCTTCAATGTTACCATTAAGCTTTACTAAAACTTCTCTTCCTACAAACTTTTTAAAATGTTCATCCTTAAATAATCTTCTATTAAGTCCTGGTGATGATACTTCTAGATAATATGCCTTATCTATTGGATCTTCAACATCTAAAACATCACTTACTCTTCTAGATAATGCTTCACAATCTGTAATAGAGATGCCTTCTTCTTTATCGATATATATTCTTAAATAAAATTCATTATTTTCTTTTACAAACTCAATATGATATACTTCATAATTTAATTCATCTGCAATTGGTTTAACTAAAGTTTCAATCTTTTCAATTAAAGCATTATTATTCATAACTTCAACCTCCCTTTCAATATTCAATTTTCATTATAAGATAAATTTTAACTATACAAAAACGCAACTATTTTTATAAATGAGTTGCGCCACAAAACAAAGAGTGGGCATTTATTCCCCACTCATATTTTAACTATTGCTGTTAATCTTACACCTATAGCTTAACATATATTTTTAAATAATACAAGAATTATTTAGAATAATGATAATTGATTGGTTTCAGACATTCCTTCTAAACATCCATGATTAGTTAATGTCTCTATAACTGTCTTTGATACCTTTGACCTCATTCTTAAATCCTCTTTAGAAATAAATTCTCCATCTTTTCTTGCCTGAACTATTGCTTTTGCTGCATTATCTCCAACTCCTTGAAGAGAATTTAAAGGTGGTCTTAAATATATTTCATCTTCTATTGTAAATTTTACTGCTTCTGATTTATATAAATCAACCTTTTTAAATTTAAGTCCTCTTTTACACATTTCAAATGATAATTCAAGAACAGTTATTAATCCCTTATCCTTTACACTTGCTGAATTTCCTAAATCATATAACTCATGAAGCTTTTGATGTATTGCAGACTCTCCTTTACATATTAAATCTGCATCAAAATCATCTGCTCTTACTGTAAAATATGTAGCATAATATGCTGCTGGGTAATGAACCTTAAAATATGCTATTCTTACAGCCATCATTACATAGGCTACTGCATGCCCTTTAGGGAACATGTATTTTATCTTTTTACATGATTCTATATACCACTCTGGTACATTATTTTCTCTCATTATTTTTTCATGGTCTTCAGATAGTCCTTTACCTTTTCTTACTTTTTCCATTATAGAGAATGAAGTTTTGGGTGGTACTCCTTTATACATAAGATATACCATTATATCATCTCTTGTGGCAATACATTCTCGAAGAGTTGTATATCCTTCTTTTATATAATATTGTGCATTATTAAGCCATACATCAGTACCATGAGAAAGTCCTGATATTCTTACTAAGTCTGCAAAGCTTTTAGGCTGAGTATCTACAAGCATTCCCCTAACAAATTTTGTTCCAAATTCAGGTAGTCCATAACTTCCAACAGGACATTCTAGTTCCTCTGCTGTAACTCCTAAAGCATTTGGTGAAGTAAATAAAGATATTACATCTGGGTCATTTAATGGTATTGTTTTTGGGTCTATTCCTGTTAAATCTTGAAGCATTCTTATAACTGTAGGGTCATCATGACCAAGTATATCAAGCTTTAAAAGTCTTCCTGATATTGAGTGATAATCAAAGTGGGTTGTTATAACATCTGAATCATTATCATCTGCTGGATGTTGTATTGGAGTAAAGTTATATATATCTGTATAAGTAGGGACAACCATAATTCCTCCTGGATGCTGTCCACTTGTTCTTTTTATTCCAGTACATCCTATTGTAAGTCTTTCAATTTCAGCACTAGATGCTCTTATTCCTCTTTCTTCTAAATATTTTTTTACATATCCATATGCTGTTTTTTCTGCAACTGTTCCTATTGTTCCAGCCTTAAATACATATCCTTCTCCAAATAAAACTTCTGTATATTTATGAATATCTCCTTGGTTATCTCCTGAGAAATTAAGGTCTATATCAGGTTCTTTATCTCCTTCAAAACCTAAGAAAGTTTCAAAAGGAATATCATGACCATCAGCCCTATATTTTGTACCACATTTTGGACATATCTTATCTGGAAGGTCTGCACCTGAACTTACTGAACCATCTAAGAAGAACTCTGAATTTTTGCAATTTGGACATACATAATGTGGTGGAAGACCATTAACCTCTGTAATATCTGACATTGTTGCAGCAAATGAAGACCCAACAGAACCTCTAGAACCAACTAAGTATCCATCAGATAAGGATTTTGCCACAAGCTTTTGTGCTATAAGATACAAAACTGCATATCCATTACTTATAATTGAATTAAGCTCTTTATTAAGCCTTTTTTCTACTACTTCTGGAAGAGGGTCTCCATATATAGAATGTACTTTGTCCATAGCCATATTTTTAATGTCCTCTTCTGCTCCCTCAATTTTAGGAGGATATGTTTCATCTGGAATAGGCTTTATCTTATCACATTCATCTGCAATTTTATTAGTATTTGTAACAACTACCTCCATTGCTATATCTTTTCCTAAATATGAAAATTCTTCAAGCATTTCTTCTGTTGTTTTTAAATATAAAGGGGGTTGATTATCTGCATCTTTAAAGCCTTTTCCTGCCATTATAATCTTTCTAAAAGCTGAATCCTCTGGTTCTAAAAAGTGAACATCTCCTGTTGCTACAGTAAGCTTTCCACATTCTTTTCCTAAGTCATAAATCTTTTTATTTATTTCTTTTATTTCATTTTCATCTTTTACAGAACCTTTTTCTATTAAGAATTCATTATTTCCTACTGGTTGAATTTCTAAATAGTCATAAAAATTTATTATTTCTTTTAATTCCTCATCAGTTCTTCCATCTAATATAGCTCTATAAAGCTCACCTGCCTCACAGGCTGAACCAATTATAAGACCATCTCTTAATTCTTGAAGCCTGCTTTTTGGTATTCTTGGAACCTTAAAGAAATTATTTAAATGTGCTTCTGAAACAAGCTTATATAAATTTCTTAATCCTTCTTGAGTTTTTGTTAATATGATTATGTGATAACTAGGTTGCTTTTTTATATCTACATTAGCTAAAAATTCTTCATTTAATTCTTTTAATGTATTTATATTTTTTTCTTCCTTTATTTTTTCAAAGCATTTTAAAAGTATATCTCCTGTACATTTTGCATCATCTACCGCCCTATGATGGTTCTCTAAGCTTACCCCTAAATGCTTTGCTACAATATTTAACTTTACTTTTTTAAGTTCTGGATATAAATATCTTGCTAAAGGAACAGTATCTAAAACAGGATAATCAAATTCTTCTCCGATATCTCTTGCATTTTTCTTGATAAATCCCACATCAAATCCTGCATTGTGAGCTACTATAACACTATCTTTACAAAATTCTAAAAATTTTGGAAGAATTTTTTCTATGGTTTCAGCATTTTCTACCATTTCATCTGTAATGCTTGTAAGTTCAGTAATATTATATGGTATTCTCATTTCAGGATTTACAAATTCACTAAACCTATCTACAATGTATCCTTCTTTTATTTTTACTGCTCCAATTTCAATTATCTTATCATTTTTTGAAGAAAATCCTGTGGTTTCTAAATCAAAAACTACATAAGTATCATCTAATGTACTTTTTCCATTTTCATTAAGTACAACTGGCATTCCATTATTAACTAAATATCCTTCAACTCCATAAATAACCTTTAATCCACTATCTTTTTCTGCCATTTGTGCTTCAGGAAAAGCTTGAACTACACCATGGTCTGTGATTGCAACTGCTGTATGACCCCATTTTGTTGCTCTTTCAATAAGCTTTTTAGCTGGTGTTACTCCATCCATAGCACTCATTGTAGTGTGCATATGAAGCTCAACTCTTTTCTTTTCAGCTCCATCCATTCTTTCTTTCTTCTTCATTTTTACTATATCACGAACCATTATTACTACTTCTTTAGCAAAGGTATCAAAAATAGCCTCTCCACGAATTTTACAGTATAACCCCTTCTTAACCTTATCTAAAATCTCCATTTGTTCAGTTCCTGGCTTTAAGAAACATTTCCCCATAATTGAACTAGTTAAATCTGTAATAAAAAAGCTTAAAATTATTTTTCCTGTCTTAGTCTCTAATGTTTCCACTTTAAATATTTCCCCTGTGACAGCTACATATCCAGAGGTTTCATTTATTTCTTTTATTGGAATAGATTGATTTGAAATATTTCTTCCTAAAATAGTATTTTCGCCCTTTGGTTCTCTTTTAAAGTTTAGTTTTTCATATTTTTTATTTTCATATTTTGTTTTTTCTTTTTTCTCTTTAGAAGGGTTTTCTTGACTATGACTTTCTATCCTTCCTTCTAAAGCATCTTTTATTATTTGTTTATTTTCTTCAAGTTTCTTCTCTTCATAATTATCTTCAGCTAAAGATTCATCATACCTAAATTCAACCTTTACCTTACGATTAAAAATATCATCTATATGAGATGATATTTCTTCTTCTATATGTTTGTTTCTTATGTGATTTATTAAAGCTTGACATCCATAGTTTATAATTATTTTATTTTCTTCTACTTTTTTGTTTTTAGAACATAAAATCTCCTTTGCTAAAGGATTTTTCCTTAAAACCTCTCCTATAACTTCCATCCAATATTTATTAGCTATTTCTTCAACAGAAGTATCTCTTACATCCTTATAACAAAGTATTTCTACATTAACATCTACACCTAAAGCTTTTTTAACAGTGTTTTTAAAATAATCTTCCTCATCTTCATTTAGAGTTTCTAAAGCCCTAAGAATAACCTTAAACAAGTTGCTTTTTCTAAAAAATTGAAATCTTAATATTTTAAGTCCTTTTTCATACAAAGATTCTTTTTTATTTAAATTTAAATAAAGCCCTTTTATAAAATCTTCACTCAAAAGATACCCCTCCTATGTTTTATGTTATTCATTTTACAACAAGTTTTCTTATTTTAAAAACTTTAAATTATGCTAAATAAAAGAATTAGCCTTATGACTAATTCTTTTATTTTATAATGACTCAATTTCTTTCATTAATTCTTCAATTAAATTTTCTTCCTTAACCTTCTTTATTATTTTACCCTTTTTAAAGATGATTCCTTCTCCTTTTCCTCCAGCGATTCCAATATCTGCTTCTCTTGCTTCTCCTGGTCCATTAACAACGCATCCCATAACGGCTACTTTTATATCTTTATTTACAGATTCTAATCTTTTTTCAACCTGCTCTGCAATTTTAATTAAATCAATTTGAGTTCTACCACAAGTTGGGCAAGATACAAATTCTAGTCCTCCTTTTCTAAGACCTAAAGCTTTTAAAATTTCTTTTCCAACTTTTATTTCTTCTACAGGGTCACTTGTTAAAGATACTCTTATTGTATTTCCTATTCCTTCTGCTAAAAGAGTTCCTATTCCTATGCTTGACTTTATTGTCCCTTTAAATGGAGTACCTGATTCTGTAACTCCAAGATGAAGAGGATAATTACACTTTTCACTCATAAGCCTATAAGATTCTATCATCATTTTTACATCTGAAGATTTTATTGATATAACAATATCAAAAAAGTTTAATTCTTCTAATATCTTTACATGCTTTAACGCACTTTCTACTAAAGCTTCTGGAGTTGGCTTTCCGTACTTTTCTAAGAGTTCTTTTTCTAATGAACCAGAATTTACTCCTATTCTTATAGGTATATTTCTCTTTTTAGCTTCATTAACAACTGCTTCTACTCTTTCTCTACTTCCTATGTTTCCTGGATTTATTCTTAATGCTGATATTCCATTTTCCATTGCCTTTAATGCTAATCTATAATCAAAATGTATATCTGCAACTACAGGAATAGGAGATTTAGAAACTATTTCTTTTATACTTTCTGCAGCCTCCATATCAGGAACAGCACATCTTATAACTTCGCAACCTGCATTATATAAAAGTTTAATTTGATCTAAAGTTTTTTTTGCATCTCTTGTGTCAGTATTAGTCATTGATTGTATAACAACAGGTGCATCTCCTCCAATAAATACATTACCAACTTTTATTTTTCTTGTTTCTCTTCTTTTCATTTTTTATCCTCCTACAAACTTATAGGAAACAATATATCTTTAATTGTAACTGCAACCATAAGTA
>JALFQD010000308.1 GCA_022785265.1 Clostridium sp.
AAATGCCAGAACCTGTTCCTATGTCTAAAACTTTTTTATTGGTAAAATCTTTTTCTAAGATAATTCTTAATAAATCTTGAGTAGTTTCATGAAGTCCAGTACCAAAAGCACCTTGTGAAATAAAGTTAATTTTCTTTTTACATTCATCAATTTCTTCTTCTGGAGAAGCTAAAACCCATTCTTCATTTATTTCTATAGCAGGAATAGAAAAATCATCATCATAGGAATAATCTTCTTCATATATAGTAAGAGGTTTACTTTTCATAATTTCAGTTACTTTTGAAACAAAGGCATCTAATTCGTCTTTCTCTCCTTCAAAAGCTATTTTTAGTGTTACTATATCATCCTCCTTTTCTATATAACCATAACCATTTTCATCAGTAGTAATTTCTAATGGACTTTCATAAAATACATTAAATATATCATTTATTTGAAGTATTTCAATTACATTATCTACTTCCTTTAATTTCATTTCATAGGTTAAAATAAACATAAAAAATCTCCTCTCAAAAATAAAGATAATATAATATTATTATATATAAAGAAAGTTGTAAAGCTAACAAAATGAAAGGAAATTCTTAAGCTTGTTTCTTTTCTTAAGCTTTATTATTAACTTGGAAGTTATCTAAAATTATTCAATTAATATAATTTCCAAAGAATAAGAAAAGCTGTCTGTAAATTTAATTTTTACAAGACAGCTTTAAGTTTAATCCATAACTAAATTTTTAAGAGATATATCAAGAACTTTAAAAGAGTGAGTTAATGCTCCAACAGATATATAATCTGTACCTGTTTTTGCATATTCTTTTATGTTTTCTATTGTTATATTTCCAGAACATTCTACAATAGCTCTTCCATCTATAAGCTCAACCATTTCTTTAGCCATAGCAGGAGACATATTATCAAGCATTATTATATCAGCTTTTGATTCTATTGCCTCTAAAACATCTTCTTTTGTTTCTGTTTCAACTTCAACCTTAGTTGTAAATGAAGCATTTTTTTTAGCTAAAGCTACTGCATTTGAAATACTACCAGCAGCATCTATATGATTATCTTTAATTAAAATTGAATCTGACAAAGAGTATCTATGATTAGCTCCTCCTCCACAAAGAACAGAGTATTTATCAATATGTCTATACAAAGGAGTTATTTTTCTTGTATCAACTACCTTAGCTTTTGTATCTTCTATTTCTTTAGCATATTTATTAGTAGTTGTAGCAATTCCACTCATTCTTTGAAGGAGATTAAGTCCTATACGTTCTCCCATAAGAACCTTTTGAGTGTTACCTTTAATTTCTCCTATTTTTTCTCCCTTAGAAACATTATCTCCATCTTTTTTAAATAGATTACACTTAACATCTCCAATAAGAGTAAAAACTCTCTCAAAAACAGGAAGACCACATATTATTCCATCTTCTTTTACATAAAGAGAAACTGTACAAGTGCTATCCTCTGGTATTATACTTGAGGTTGTTATATCCCCAAAAGGCATATCTTCATTTAAACCTCTTTGTATTATATCATCAATAATCAAGTAATTTAGCATAATTTTCATCCACCCTTTCTTTTAAATAATCAATAACATCTTCTTTACTTGGATAACTTGAGTTATTGGTTACAAAAAGCTCACTATTTATCTTTTTAGCACATCTATATCCAAAAACTATACCTTCTAATAGAGAGTTACTTGCAAGTCTGTTATTTCCATGAACTCCAGTACAAGCAGCTTCTCCTAAAGCATATAATGAATTTAAGCTTGTTTCACCATATAAATTAATCTTTATTCCACCCATAGCATAATGATGAGCAGGAGCCACAGGAAGAAGGTCTTTTTCCATATAATATCCTCTTTCTGCACAAGCATTATAAAGAAATGGGAATCTATTCATTAGGAAGTTTTTATCTAAATGAGTTAAATCTAGATATACATATGGTTTGTCAGGATGTTTTTTTATTTCTTCTAAAATTGCCTTTGATACAACATCTCTAGGTTTTAGTGAATCTACAAATTCTTCATTATCTAAATTCTTAAGCTTTCCGCCTTCTCCTCTTAAAGATTCTGAAAGAAGAAGTCTTTTTCCAATACAATCTGGTTCATAAAGAACTGTTGGATGTAATTGTAAGTAATTTATATCTTTTATAGCAACATTATGTTTAAGGGCAATAGCAATACCATCTCCAGTTAAAAATGGAAAGTTAGTAGTAGACTTGAAAAGTCCTCCTAACCCACCAGTTGCAAGAATTGTGCATTTTGCATGAATTTGTATTTCTTGACCATTATGAATACAAATTCCTCCTAAACATTTATTATCTTTTCTAATTATATCTACTAATTTGCAATGCTCAATAATTTTTATATTATTTCTTTCTTTAAGTCTTTCATAAAGAGTTTCCATAATATATTTACCAGTTTCATCTTTGACATGAGCAATCCTAAAGGTGCTATGTCCTCCTTCTCTTGTATATAATAAAGAACCATCTTTCTTTCTATCAAAAGGAACTCCATAGTCTATAAGTCTTTGAATATTTTTCTTTGATTCACTAACTAATGTTTGAACAGCATCTAAATCATTTTTATAATTTCCAGCCTTTAAAGTGTCTTCTATATAAGCAGGAAAGTCGTCAGAATTAAGAGCAGATGATATTCCACCTTGAGCTAAATAAGAGTTACAATCCTTTAATCCTTCTTTACAAATTAATAAAATATTTAAATTGCTGTTTAAGTTAAGAGCAGTATAAACCCCAGCTATACCACTACCAACAACCAATACATCAAAAGTTTTAATCATTTTTATCTATCCCCCAATAGGTGCATATTTTCAAGGGCAGTTAAAGCTTTAGCTCTTTGCTCTTCATCTATTTGCACTTCATTACTTTCATTTAATAAACAATCATAAAGTTCCTCTAAAGTAGTCATTTTCATATTTGGACATATCATATGGTTATTTAGAGGAATAAATTCTTTATTAGGACTCTTTTTCTTCATCTGATGTAAAACACCTTCTTCAGTTACAACAATAAATCCATCAGCATTAGATTTAGCAGAATAATTAATTAAATCAGAAGTACTTCCTATAAAATTAGCTAATGAACGAACTGGCTTATTACATTCAGGATGAACTAATACTTCATAAGTTGGATATTTTTCTTTTAATTCAAGAATATCTTCAGGTTTAACTCTTTCATGAACAGGACAGAATCCTTGGTAAAGTATAAATTTCTTATTTGGAAAATGTTCACTTATGTATTCTCCAAGATTTCTATCAGGAACAAATATTATTTCATCACCCTCAAGATTATTCATTATTTTTAAAGCTGATGAGGAAGTAACACATACATCAGACATTGCTTTTATATCAAGATTTGTGTTTATATAGCTAACTACCTTAGCATTAGGATGTTCATCCATTAAGGCTTGAAGCTTGTACACTACGCCCATGTCAGCCATTGGACATCTTGCATTTTTAGCAGGTAAAAGAATTCTTTTTTCAGGTGAAAGAATCTTTGCACTTTCAGCCATAAAACCAACACCACAAAAAACTATTAAATCCTTATCAGATTCCATAGCTTTTTTACTAAGAAAATATGAATCTCCAACTATGTCAGCAAGCTCTTGAATTTCTGGCCTTTGATAAAGGTGAGCTAATATAAGTGCATTTTTTTCTTTTTTAAGTTTTTTTATTTCATCAACAATATTCAAACTTTAACATCTCCTTAACATATACAAATGTATTATATAAAGTTTAAATCACACAAAAAACTTTGTCAATTTTTTTATTTAATATGTATATTTTTTATATGATTTGGCAAGGATTAAAAAAGGTTAATAAAATAAGGAGATGTACAAAAATGAAAGATAAAATTAAAAGTGGAATAATGATATTTGCTATATTAACAACAGTTTTTTCTGTAAGCTACTTATTAACAGATATATATTTAGAAAGCAATATAACTACAAATAATAAAAATATTTCCAAAACAGAGGAGAAAGAATATTTAAATGAAGATATTGAAGTTTCATTAAGTAAAGGTATTATTATTGAAGAGGAAAAAACTTTAAAAGATTTAAAACAAGAATTTGGAATAACTGATGAATTAACAGAAGAAGAACTAAGTGAAATTTTAGTTAAAGAAGGTTATAGCTTAACACAAGAATGTACAAATAAGTTATACTATACAAGAACAGTATCACCAAATAAATATTATATAAGAGAATATAACGGATATTTAGCTATTTTTAAAAGTGATGACAAATGTAAGTTAAAAATAGAAAATGAAAAAACAGATATATTTAATCAAAGAAAAAAATTTGAAAATTTAACAGAAAAAGATAAAGAAAGCATAAATAATTTTGAAAGAGAATTTAACACAAGAGAAGAAGCTGAAGAAGCAATATCTGAGCTTATTTCTTAAAAATGATTTCATTATAAGAGTTGAAAAAAAACTTATCAAATGATAGAGTATAATATAGCTTTTATAATGGAGGAAGTAATTTATGTATGAATACATAAAAGGAAAATATATAGGTATAAATAAGGA
>JALFQD010000262.1 GCA_022785265.1 Clostridium sp.
CCAATCTCCTGGTTTATTAGATATGTCTGTTATTAGAAATACAAATACAAAAATAATTCTACGTTTACCTGAAAAAACAGATAGAGAACTTGTTGGTTATGCAGCTAGTCTTAATGAAGAACAAATAGATGAATTAGCAAAACTAAAAAAAGGAGTAGCTGCGGTATATCAAAATGATTGGGTTGAACCTGTTTTAGTACAAGTAAATAAATGTAAGATTTCTGAAAAACCTTATGATTTTAATTTGCATAAAAAGATAAGAAATACTAGTGAATGTTATTTGCAATTAATTTATTTCTTTATTCAAGGAAGGATATTTAAAGATTTAGAATTTGATATAAATGAAATAGAAGAAAGCATAGATAATTTTAAACTTTCCACAAGAAACATAAACTTTGTAGAAGAAATGATTGCTGAGTATAAAGAAACTGGAAAATTAGAGTTATGGAATAATAGTAATTTTGAAAAATTAGCAACTAAAGTTACAGATATATTAGGGGTTAGAAGTAGAGTAGAAAAGTATATATTAATTGTAAATGATTATGAAGAACTTACAAAAATGCTTAAAAACATTATAATTGAAATATTCCCTAAAATGGATGATAAAGAAATAATTTATACTTTAAGTCAATGCTTTATGAAAGATATGAGTCTTCAAAAAGATGAGAAAGAAATTCGTGAAAATATTTATAAGTGTTGGGTAGGATTTATTAAAGAAGGGAGTGTGTAATATGAGTGAAATAAATTTCTTTAAAGATGTAGTAGAAGAAGTTAGTAATAGATTTAAAAATAGCAACTTAGGAAAATTAGCAGAAATAAATAAAACTAACTTAAATGATTATGATGCTCCTATTATTCAGGAATTAAATCCACCTATTAAAAATAAACAAGATGGTTTAAAAAGAGAACGAGAAGTTGTTGAAGAATTGAAGGAAAAGTATCCAGAAAAAGAGGGATATTCTATTGTATCAGAAGCTTATCTTAGAGACAAAGATGGCAATATTGTAAGAGACCCTGTTACAGGAGAAGCAAGAAGAATTGACTTTATTGTAATAAAAGATGGAAAAGTTGTTGATTCAGTAGAGGTAACATCTAAAACAGCAGATAAAACAGCTCAGTCAGCAAAAGAAAATAGAATTCGTGAAGCAGGAGGAATTTATATTCGCGATAATGATGGAAATCTTGTTAAAATACCTAAAACAGTACAGACAAGAATAGAAAGAAGGGATTAGTTAATGAAGATTTTTGATAAAGCACAGTGGCATATTGATGCAGGAGAAGACGCAAATGAAGTAGTAAGTAAAATTAGAAAAGTATTTGAGTTTTTAGATGAAAAAGGAATGCTAACAAATGAAGGCAAAGAAATGATTGACTTTGGAATAGACAGTAGTATTTCTTTAAATGAAAGAATGGTAACAGAAAAAGGATATAAATTTTTAGAAAAATATTATGATAACATTATAGGACTTAAAGCTGACGAGTTAACTTCAAAGTTGGAAAATTTATATAATAATATTTCATAACTTAAAATTAAGATATTTCTAGATTTTCTTAATGTAAGGTGATAAATACTTGGACAATCTTAGTATTTAGAAGTAAATTAAACATTATTAAATATTAAAAAATATGAAAGAAAAAATACTTTAGAAATAATTATTAAAAAAAGGATTATTGTAATATTAAATATTTTACAATAGTCCTTTTACTTTATAAAAAATATGGTATAATATAGATAAAAATATATAAGAATGTAAAAAAATGAATTAATAAGATATTATTTAAGAGTAAAAAGGAGTGATGATTATGTCATTTTTAGATACTTGTGGTGAAGTAATGATATGTACTGAGTGTAATAAGCTTCATATTGCAACATATAAAGATGTTTATGTGCCAGTTCAAATTGGAGATTTTAATGTTATGGATCAGATAGAGCTTAATGAAAGATTATTTGGGAAAAATAAGGAAGGTGATCATACATATTATTATATTACACTTTCTATTTGTGAAATTTGTCTTGAAAAATATAAGAAAGAACATGAAAATGAGCTTGATGCTTCTATGGATCCTGAATTTTTAGAAAAGATTACTTTTTTTTGTAATGAACATGAGAGCTATATGGAAGGAATAATAAGCGATTATTATGATTATATATCAGAAAATTTAAATAAAGATATGCTTAATCAAATTAATCCTGAGATGTATAAAAAGATTACAACTACTAAAACTTTTGGTTTAAAAAAAGAAAAAGTTAGATTAGCAACAGAATATGCCGAAAATTCCTTGCCTCATATAGAAAAGTATCTTTCTAAACTAGTTAAAGAAAGTGAAGAATATAAACAATTTAATGATTTTTATAAAGAAATAAGAAAATATTATATAGATAATAATTTAAGTGCTAAGGGGGATGAGTTTAATGTATATTATGAAATTGATGGAGATAATCCATTAGGTTTTGGGGATGAATTAAATTTGGAGAGAATACCTTATAAAGGTAATGAATTAAATTGCAAATATTATTATAAACATGAAATTATAACTATACCTAGTGAATGTTTTGAATTAGAAGATGTTGAAGTTAATATCAGTGAATTTGATGTGAATAGGTTGAGTAAAATTATGATAAAGAAAATGATTCCTATGGAGGAATTATGGCTTAAAAAGTAAATCTAGATAGAATAAATTTATTATTTAAAACAAAGGAGTGCATTAAAGAGGAGCTTTCTTTTATTTAAAAAATAAGCATTCACTTAATTTTTTATACTTTTACCTAATTCAAAGATGATATTAAGTAATGGATTTCTATGCTGAAATTCAAAGCTTAGAACTAGAAGTACGATTTAAAGATGATATTAAGTGAAAGATTTGAGCAATAGATTGAAAATTACCTAAAACAGTAATATAATTAGGCGAAAGAAAGGTAATTAAATAAAATGTTTTGCTATAATAAAATACAAAGGAAGATATTATGGAAATTCAAAGAAAAAGTTTAAGTTCATGGGTTTATGATATAAAAATTAGTGATAGTAGTTTTTTAGGTAGAAAAAGGGTTGATTATACTACTTTTTCTACTGGAATTACTATTGCTAAAAAGTATAATGAAAGGTTTTTAAAGTGTTTATCTAAACCTATAAATAATGGTGATATTTTAAAGGTAAAGCTATTGGTAGAAGGTAAAGAATTTGATGGAGTCATTAGGTGTTCAAGCTCAAAAAGAGGGAAAGTTCTACAAATTCTTTATTCTGAAAAAGCCTTACATGAATTATTAAAAAGTACCTTGTCTATAAGCTATGATTATATAATAAAATATATTTATGAAAATGAAAAAAGACCTAATATTATTCCTGATAAATATGCTGAGTTTTTAGATTTTTATAAGGGTGAAAATTTAGATGAGTTTATTATAAGGCTAATACCAAGTAAAACAAAGCTATTAGATGATGAAGAGATTACTTATAAAGAATATGAAGATAATAAGCCTTATGAAGAAATTGAAGGGGATTTCATAGATACAAAAGATGTAAATAAAGAAATAGATTATATACATAAATTTATTAAAAGTAAAGGTTTTGAATATAGTAAAGAATTAATAAAGAATTTTTATTTATGTCTTAAAACTAAGCCTTTTGTGATTTTATCAGGTATATCTGGGACTGGAAAAAGTAAGATAGTTCAGCTTTTTGCAGAGGCTATAGGGGCGAATTTTAAGATGGTTCCAGTAAAACCAGAGTGGTCTGACTCTACAGATTTATTAGGATATAGAAATATTGAGGGTAAATTTATTCCAGGGATAATTACA